>CAZMFY010000314.1:0-2509 GCA_964565635.1 uncultured Oscillospiraceae bacterium | reverse complement strand
CAATCAGGACGTGCAGACCATCGCCAGGAAATATCAGCATGAGCCGGTGGAGATCACCGTTGAAGCGACCAAGAAGGACCGGCCGCAAATCACCCAGTATGTGATCTCCGTGGAGCAGAACGAGAAGACAGACCATCTGATGTATCTGCTGGACGCAAATGTTTACGGCCGGGTGATGGTGTTCTGCAATACAAAATTCATGACGGACAAGCTGACGAAACAGCTGGTCAGGGAAGGATACGACGCCCAGTGCCTTCATGGGGATATTCCTCAGGCGAAGCGGAATGTGGTCATGAATGATTTTAAACGGGGCAAATTTCCGATCCTGGTCAGCACGGACGTAGCGGCCCGGGGCATCGACGTGGACGATGTGGAGGCGGTCATCAATTATGATCTGCCCAACGAGAATGAGTATTATCTGCATCGGATCGGCCGGACCGGAAGAGCGCATAAGCACGGGGTCAGCTTCTCCCTGGTAACCTTCCGGGAGAGCGTGCGGATGGATGAGATTCTGAAGTACATGCTGACGAAGCCCACGCCCCTGAAGTTTGAAGACGGTATTCTGAAAGATGAGGAAGGTCAGCCCTTCTTTGCGCATATTTAAAAAGCCCCTGTCCGATGTGCGTCGGACAGGGACTTCTTTTTATCGAAGGGCGGCTTTCAGCGCTTCCGTATGATCAGCCCGCTCCCAGGAAAGATCCAGGTCGGGACGGCCGAAGTGGCCGTACGCGGCGGTCTGCCGGTAGATGGGCCGCCGCAGGTCCAGGTTCCGGATGATGGCGGCGGGGCGGAAATCGAAGACCTTTTTCACGGCCTCCGTCAGCCGGTCATCGGAGACAGCCCCGGTTCCGAAGGTATCCACCAGAATGCTGACGGGCTGCGCCACGCCGATGGCATAGGCCAGCTGAATCTGGCAGCGCTCCGCCAGGCCCGCGGCGATGACGTTCAGGGCGGCATGACGGGCCGCATAGGCCGCGGAACGGTCCACCTTGGTGGGATCCTTTCCGGAGAAGGCTCCGCCTCCGTGCGGGGCATAGCCGCCGTAGGTATCCACGATGATTTTCCGCCCGGTCAGTCCGGTATCACCGGCGGGTCCGCCTACCACAAAGCGGCCGGTAGGATTGATGAAATATTTTGTTTCGGCCGTCAGCAGCCCGGCGGGAATCACCGGACGGACCACGTGGGTCAGGAGGGCCTCCCGGATCTCCTGCTGGGAGATTTCCGGGGCGTGCTGGGCGGAGATGACCACCGTATCCACAGCGACGGGACGGTCATCCTCGTAAAGTACGGTCACCTGGGTTTTGCCGTCCGGCCGCAGCCAGGGCAGGGTGTCGTCCTTCCGGACCTCCGTCAGCCGGCGGGCCAGCCGATGGCTCAGGGCGATGGGCATGGGCAGATATTCCGGCGTTTCATTGCAGGCATAGCCGAACATCATTCCCTGATCGCCGGCGCCGGTCTCCCCGGCTTCTTCTTCCCGCCCTTCCAGAGCCTGATCCACGCCCTGGGCGATATCCGGGCTCTGCGCGTGAATCGCGGTCATCACGCCGCAGGAAGCCCCGTCAAAATATTTTTCGGAGGAATCGTAGCCGACGTCCAGCACGACGGACCGGGCGATGTCCGGGATTTCCACATAGGCGGAGGTGGTGATCTCGCCCATCACGGTGATCATCCCGGTGGTGGCAAAGGTCTCGCAGGCGACGCGGGCCTGAGGATCCTGAGCGAGAATGGCATCCAGCACCGCGTCGCTGATCTGATCGCAGAGCTTATCGGGATGCCCTTCCGTCACGGATTCGGAAGTAAAGAGTTTACGCATGGCTTTCTCCTTTCGCAGGGGGGAAACGAAAACCGCCCGGCACGCAGCATGCCAGGCGGAAAATCTCTTCCAGGAGACTCTTCCTTATCTGTCAGCCGCGGTTGCGCTGGGGGATTTGGCACCTTGCGGAATCCGCCGGTTGCCGTGACTTCATCGGGCCCTTCCCTCCGTCACTCGTGATAAGGTATTCAGTTCAGAGAGCATTTTACACAGGCCGCACATCCCTGTCAAGCCTAAAAAAACAAAAGAAAAACCGACCGTAAAGGACAAAAGAAAACCGCCCTCTGGAAGAGGGCGGGTGCTGGAAATGATTTTACATTCCGCGACGGGCAGCGAAGCATTCGCTGCAGTACACAGGGCGATCTTCCTTCGGCTCGAAGGGCACCTGCGTGGCCTTGCCGCATTCGGCACAGACCGCATCGTACATTACGCGCGGAGCGCCGGCAGCTGGGCGATTTGCCTTGCGAGCCTGGCGGCAGGCCTTGCAGCGGGTAGGCTCGTTCTGAAAGCCCTTCTCGGCGTAGAATTCCTGCTCGCCAGCGGTGAACACGAATTCCTGGCCACAGTCTTTGCATACCAGCGTTTTGTCTTCGTACATGGTAAGGTAACCCCCAAAAAATGTTTGATAGGCGGAATCTCCGGCTGACCTGGTCTTTGCCCCCACACACGCCATCTGGAAGGTTGCTCTGCGTATGG
>CAZMFY010000313.1:0-2524 GCA_964565635.1 uncultured Oscillospiraceae bacterium | reverse complement strand
CCAGTCCGGCCACCATCCGCAGGGTGGTGGACTTTCCGCAGCCGGAAGGCCCAACCAGCACGATGAATTCCTTGTCAGCGATTTCCAGATTTACGTCATGAACCGCCAGCACGTTCCCGTCGTATACTTTCCTGATGTTTTTCAGTTCTACCTTAGCCATATTCTCCTGCTCTGACAGCCTGGATACTTTCCGGGCTGCCTCGCGTCGCATACGTTGATGCGAACCGCATTACGACAGGTCTCCACACTGCCGCACCGCGAGCCTGCGGATGTTGATCCTCCTTTTTGAATGTACGGAAAGCCATGATGTGGAGTGGCTCCCCGTCATGAAAATAGGGTCACCTGGGTTTTCCATCGGTCAATGTTCCTTCAGGATCGCTTCCACCTCGGCGCGCTCCGGCATGGAGCGGATGGCGCCCTTCCTGGTGGTGACCAGATAGGCCGCCGCGTTGGCGAAGCGGAGCATCTGTTTCAGGTCTTCCTGGCTCAGGCTGTCCAGCCCATGCTCCAGGATAAAGTTCAGCACGCTGGCGCAGAAGGTGTCTCCCGCGCCGGTGGTTTCAATGGTTCCGCCCAGCAGGAAGCCCGGTACGAATACCTTTGCTCCCGGATAATAGGCATAGCTGCCGTCCGGACCGGCCGTCACGTCGATGAGCCGGATGCCGGGCCATTTTTCCCGAATCAGGGCCACGCCCTTGTCGAAGTCGTCGGTCCCCGTCAGGAATTCGATCTCGTTGTCGGAAATCTTCAGCACATCGCACTGGGAAAGGCCCCACTCCATCTGCGCCTTGGCGTCCGCCAGATCCTTCCAGAGGGGCGGGCGCAGATTCGGATCAAAGGAGATCACCGCGCCGGCTTCCTTCGCCGCCCGCACGGCCGCCATGGTGGCCTGCCGAACCGCGTCGTGGGTCATGGAGAGGGTGCCGAAATGGAAGATGCGGGTGTCCCGGATCATCTCCAGGGGCAGCTCGTCTTCCCGCAGCATCATATCCGCGCCCGGATTGCGGTAGAAGGAAAAGTCCCGGTCCCCGTTGGCGAAGGTTTTCACGAACGCCAGGGTGGTGTGCACCTCCGGATCCTTCCGGAGGGCGCGCATGTCAATGCCCGCTTCCTCGGCCACCGCCTTCAGCTGCTGGCCGAACATGTCGTCCCCCACCTTGCCGATGAAGGCGCAGGTTCTGCCCAGCTTGCGCAGCATGGCCAGCACGTTGCAGGGCGCGCCGCCGGGATTCGCCTCAAAAACAGGATTTCCCTGGCCGCTGACCCCGTTCTCCGTAAAGTCAATCAGCAGTTCGCCCAGAGCGACAACGTCATAGCGCTTCATTGTTCGGTTCCTCATCAAAAACCAGGTCGTATTTCTCCACGTCCATCCGCACTTCGCCGTCCGCCTCAAAGCTGATCACGTCGGCAGATTCGTCCGTATACAGCACAAAGCTGGCCGCCTGTTCGCCGTCGTTCACGAACAGCTCCAGGCTGTGGCGGTCCAGGATGCACCGCAGGCGGATGTTCCCGTGCTTGGAATACACGGGGAATTCCCGCATGTGCACGATATCGAACCGGAAGCCGCAGCGGGAGCGGTCCACCCGGACGATCCCCTGATCGGGCTTGTACCGGATGGTGGTTACGTGCTCGCCGTCCTTGGCCAGGTTGATCCGGAAGGCGCGGTACATGGTGCTGCCGTCCGCGGGACGTACGTCCACCGTCATATCGATGATTCTGCCCCGGACGCCGGTCAGGAAGGTTTCCGTGGAGAGAGGTACATTCTTATAGATGATTTTCTCGCCGTAATAGTTGGCAAGCTCCCGAACCGGCTGCTGGATCAATCTTCCGTCCCGGATGCTCAGCTCCCGGGGCACGGTCATCTGGCCGCAGATCCGCGTTCCCTTGTAAATGCTTCTGGCCGTATCCCAGTTCTGCATCCAGCCAATCATGATCCTGCGGCCGTCCAGGGCCTTCAGGGTCTGGGGCGCGTAAAAATCGATGCCGTAATCGATGGCATGCACATTTTCACGGATCAGGTGCTTCTTTTCATCCGCCTCGCCGATCATGCAGACCGTGCCGTTGCCCGCGTGGAATTCAAGCCCGATGGGGCTCATCTCCTGGGGGCTCACCAGCAGCACGTCCTTGCCCTGCAGCTTGAAATAATCCGGGCACTCCCACATACTGCCGTACTGGCGGTGATTGGAAGCGGCCACGCCATAGGGTTTCCAGTCGAATCCGTCCTCGCTGCGGAACAGCAGAATCGATCCGCTGCCATCCGCGGGGCGGTTGCCCACCGCCACGTAATAGCCGTCGTCTTCCTTCCACATTTTCGGATCCCGGAAGTCCTCCGAGCTGCCCCCCTTGGGCAGGTCCTTGGCCGTCAGCACAGGATTCGCCTTGTACTTTTCGTAGTTGACCCCATCCCCCACCGCCAGGCACTGGGTCTGATAGGATTTCAGCGATCCATCCTCCTGCTGTTCCTCCCGGACGCCGGTGTACATCAGCAGCTGGCGT
Source organism: uncultured Oscillospiraceae bacterium (assembly GCA_964565635.1). Taxonomy (GTDB): domain Bacteria; phylum Bacillota; class Clostridia; order Christensenellales; family Aristaeellaceae; genus Aristaeella. Next base: position 28 of record CAZMFY010000313.1, on the reverse strand, counting down.
CCGTCCGGCAATTCGATGGCGCTGCCGG
>CAZMFY010000312.1:0-2526 GCA_964565635.1 uncultured Oscillospiraceae bacterium | reverse complement strand
TGGAAGCCATGTTTACCAGGGGGCATGGAGAAATCATCATTACCGGGCAGCTGGGCGATGTCATGAAGGAATCCGCCCGGCTGGCGGTCAGCCTGGTGAAGCACCGGTATCCGGAAAGCGCTTCCCTGTTCCAGGAAAACGATCTGCACATTCATGTGCCGGACGGCTCCACCCCGAAGGACGGCCCTTCCGCCGGTGTCACCCTGACGACTGCCATCGCCTCCCTGGTGACCGGTACAGTGGTGGATTCCCGAATCGGAATGACCGGTGAAATATCGCTTCGGGGCGAGGTCAATCCCATCGGCGGGCTGCCGGAAAAACTGATGGCTGCCCAGCGGGCCGGGATCCGAACGGTCCTGATTCCCGCGGAGAACCAGGAGGATCTGCAGGACGTGCCCCGGGAAGTGCTGGACCGGCTGGAAATCCGCCCGGTGGAAAAGGTGGATGAAATTCTCGAAGCCTGCGGGATTGCCCGCTCGCTGCCGAATCTGGCCGCCGTGTGACAGGGGTTTCCCCCGCCTGCAGTCTGAAGGCGGATCCTGTTTCTCATGCAAAAAAGAGCTGTCTCGCGCAGCTCTTTTTTTGCGTTTCCGGCCCGGAAACCATGCATGGCCTTCCGGCCCCGCAGCCCGGGAGGAACGGCCTCGCCGGCTCCGTCAGAACCAGGCGGCGGGCAGGTAATCCCGTTGATTCTCCAGCATATCGTCAAAAAGCTTCTGCCCGTCCGAAAAGCTGACCCCCGCCATCTGCGGATCGTTCATGAAGGTGGTGAAGCCCAGCTTCCGGTCGCAGCGAAGCGCCGTTTTCAGGGTATTCTCCTGATTATAGATATGCCGCGCCACCAGCGGCAGGATATTGGACGGCATGGGGCCTGCGTACAGCGGTTCGATGCGGTCCCGTCCGAACAGCGCGTTCGTCTCCACCACGGCGCCCAGAGGCAGGTTCGGAATCTGGCCCCGGTTGGGCACATTGACGTTGGAAACCAGGTCGCCCAGGCCCAGCACCGCCTTCAGCAGCAGGTGGCCTTCTTCCCCGGAGGGCTTCAGCACCAGCGGTTCCTCTCCGCTGATCAGCCGATCGGACCGCTCCAGCCGCTCATGCAGATCCCTGATCCGCCAGTCCACCGTGGTCAGGCTGAATTTCCAGGAGGCCACCGTTTCCGGTGTAGCCGTATACCAGGGCGCGGTAAATTCCGCCAGGTGCCGGTCTCCCGCCGCGGCAATGGCGCCGAAGCGCCGGAAAAGATCGAACTTCACCCGATGGGCGCAGTTGAAATGAGAGTTCATCCAGTTCCGGTCCTGCTCCTCAAACCCCTCCTCGTAATATTGATCCGCCATTTCCGCATACATCGGCATCAGGTCCAGGCCCTTGTAGCTGGCGGTGGTCAGCCAGGTGAAATGGTTGATCCCGGTCACGGTGGTATAGAGATCCTGCCGCTTCACCCCGGGGATCCCCTGCTCCCGCTCCAGCATGGCGCACAGCAGCCGCTGGGTCCCGAAAACCTCATGGCAGCAGCCGAAGGCCTTCACCTGCGGGAAAACCTCATACAGCGTGCGCACGCACAGGGACATGGGGTTGGTATAGTTGATCACCCAGGCCTCCGGCGCATAATCCCGGATAGCCTCGGCGATGGTCACATACATGGGAATGGTCCGCATGGCCCGCATGAATCCGCCGGCGCCCACCGTATCCCCCACCGGCTGCCAGATGCCCAGCCTTTCCGGCAGGTGCACGTCGGACCGCATTTCCTCAAAGGTGCCCGGCAGGATGGAAATCACCACGAAGTCCGCCCCGGTCAGCGCTTCCTGCAGGGAATCGCAGACGGTATATTCCCAGCGGGACACCGCATCCGGATGCCCGCTGATTTTTGTGCCGATAATCCGATTGCGCTCCGCCGCGGGGCGGTCGATATCATAGAGCCGGACGGTGCCGCACATGTCTCCGTCCATGGCCAGATCCATCATGAAGCCCCAGGCCCAGCCCCGGGAACCGCCTCCGATATAAGCCACGTTCAGCTCCCGCGCCCGGGGATTTCCGTTGTCTTTCATCCGTCCGATTTCTCCTTTCATTCGCAGACCGGTTTCATCCCATCATTCCTGAGCTGTCAACATCCGATGGGTATTGTATCCTTTCGGGGCTGAAGTTGCAATCCCTTTAAAAAAGGTCTCTTTTTCTCCATTGACAGGGGAAAAACTCCGGTGATATGCTGAAACAAAGAAACCGGGGAGAAAAGCATCTTCACCGGAAGCCCGCCTTTCTCCGCCTGCCCCGGGGCTTTCGCCCTCCGATCCGGATATCATTATCAGTAACCACTGAAGGAGCATGCTCATGTCCGATTTTTCGTCTCTGATTCCCCCGGAGGAAGCCAGCCTGGCCAGCCAGCCCCTGGCCGCCCGGATGCGGCCCCGTTCGCTGGAAGAGTTTGCCGGCCAGAAGCATCTCATCGGCGAAGGCAAGGTGCTCCGTCGGCTGATCGCCTCCGATACCATTTCCTCCATTATCTTCTGGGGGCCACCCGGCGTGGGG
>CAZMFY010000311.1:0-2531 GCA_964565635.1 uncultured Oscillospiraceae bacterium | reverse complement strand
CCCCCAGAAAATAATCCGATTCGCTGCGACCTCAGGGGGAGATCTGGTTCCCCGCGGGGGGATCCGAACTCCGGAAAAAGATCCGGCATAGGATCCAGCAAAAAACAAAGGAAATGCTGATTTCGGCTGAAGCCCCGGGGCGGCCGCATGATTGTGCGGCAGGATCCGGCGCGGCTTCAGCCGAAACCGCATCATGGGTATCAAACATGACGGAGAAAGAGAGAAAGCAGTGCATCCTTCAGGCGCTGGAGGAAACCTATCCGGAGGCGGGGCCGGAGCTGCACTTTACCAATCCCTACGAAACCCTGGTGGCCACGATCCTCTCCGCCCAGTGTACGGATAAGCAGGTGAACCGGGTGACCCCCGCGGTCTTTGCCCGGTATCCCGATCCGGCGGCCATGGCGGAAGCGGATCCGGAGGAGCTTTTCCCCATGGTGAAGAGCTGCGGATTCAAATCCAAGGCCGGGAATATCATCGCGGCCTGCCGGAAGATTATGGCGGACTACGGCGGAGAGGTGCCCAGGACCCGGGAAGCGCTGACCAGCCTGCCGGGGGTAGGCCGGAAGACGGCCAACGTGGTGCTGTCCAACGCCTTCGGGATTCCGGCCTTCGCGGTGGATACCCATGTGTTCCGGGTCAGCAACCGGCTGGGCCTATGCAGGGCGGACACGGTGGAGGAAACGGAAAGGCAGATGACCGCACTGATTCCGGAGGAAAAATGGGGGAGAGCGCATCACTGGCTCATCTGGCACGGACGCCGAATCTGCCGGGCCCAGCATCCCCTGTGCGAGGAATGCCCATGCCGGGCGTGGTGCAGGACCGCCCTCGGGGAGAGAAAGCCGCAGGCCGGGAAGAGGGCAGCGGAAGGTTCATCGAAAGCAGAAGATAAATAAAAGGGGAGGCTGTCTCAAAATGATCTGAAAGGATCATAAGAGGCAGCCTCCTCTTCCTTTGTCCGGAAATCATCAGCATGAAATTCCGCGGTGGTTTTGACGGCGCTTTTTCGCCTGAGCCGCTTTCCGAAGGCGGATGGACATCAAAGGGCCTGCTCCAGGGCGGCCTTCGCCGAAGCGATGCCGTCCAGGGCGGCGGAGACGATGCCGCCGGCAAAGCCGGCGCCTTCCCCCACGGGATAGAGACCCCGAAGGCCGACCGCCTGCCGGTTATCCTCCCGGGGCAGCCGTACGGGGGAGGAGGACCGGGTTTCCGGCGCGGTGAGCACCGCGTCCGGCAGGGCAAAGCCCCGGAGCTGCCGGTCCAGGACCGGCAGGGCCAGCTTCAGATTATCGCAGATGAAGCCCGGAAGCACCGCCCGCAGATCGGCGGGAACCACGCCGGGCCGATAGGAGGGAGCGACCGTGCCGAAGCCCGCGGAGGGACGGTCCCTCAGGAAATCCTCCACCCGCTGCGCCGGAGCCAGATATCGGGAGGCTCCGCCATTTCCGGCCGCCCGCCAGGCGGCTTTTTCAATTTCCCGCTGCAGGGCGAAGCCCGCCAGCGGATGGTCTCCGCCGAAATCCTCCGGGCGCACCCCCACCAGCAGCGCGCTGTTGCTGTTTTCCGCGTCCCGGGCGTGAAAGCTCATGCCGTTGACCGTCACCGTCTCTCTTTCCGAAGCGGCGGCGATGACATGGCCTCCGGGACACATGCAGAAGGTATAAACGCCCCGGCCGTCCGGGGTATGGCAGTTCAGCTTATAGGAGGCGGCTTCCAGCCGGGGATGATCCGCGAAGGAGCCGTACTGGCTCCTGTCGATCATGCGCCGGGGATGCTCGATGCGGACGCCCATGGCGAAGGGCTTCCGCTCCATCCGGACGCCTTCCTCAAAGAGGCGGCGAACCGTGTCTCTGGCGGAATGGCCGATGCAGAGGAAGACATGATCCGTCAGAAGCTCCTCCTCCCGGCCCCCGGAGGAAAGCACTGCGCCGACCACGGCTCCCTGATGAAGAAGCAGGGACTCCAGCCGGGTTTCGAAGCGGACGGTGCCGCCCAGGGACAGGATCTCCCGCCGCATGGAGGCCACCACCGGCTTCAGCCGGTCCGTTCCGATATGCGGTTTCGGGTCGATGAGAATTTCCTCCGGGGCCCCATGGGCAACGAAGGTTTCCAGCACCGTTCGCAAATAAGGGGATTTTACCCCGCAGGTAAGCTTGCCGTCCGAGAAGGCGCCGGCACCGCCTTCCCCGAACTGCACGTTGGATTCCTCGTCCAGGATGCCCTCCGACGTCATCCGCTCCACGTCCAGGGTTCTCGCCTCCACCGGCTTGCCCCGCTCGATGAGAACCGGCGCGGCGCCGGCCCGGGCCAGGGTGAGGGCGCAGAAGAGCCCGGCGGGCCCGGCCCCTACCACCAGGGGCGGGCGCGAGAAGGAAACCCGGGGAAGAATCAGCGGGGCGGGGGCTTCCGGCCGGGTCAGCTGACGGTTTCGCTTCAGCAGGGCTTCCTCATTTTTTGCGGACAGATCCACGGAAACCACTCGAGTAGAGGATGGTGTCGGTCGCTTCGGCACCGGCGACCTCGATCGATTGTCC
>CAZMFY010000310.1:0-2551 GCA_964565635.1 uncultured Oscillospiraceae bacterium | reverse complement strand
CCAGCTGTCCGGAATCCCCTGCTCGTCCAGGCAGAGTCCCACCACCGCCGCGCCGTATTTTTTGCACAGCGGCAGAATGCGCTCCAGAGACGCTCTCTTCCCGCTGACGGAGTTGACCAGCGCCTTTCCGCAGTAAGCCCGCAGCCCCGCCTCGATCACCTCCGGATCGGATGAATCGATCTGCAGGGGCAGATCCAGATTGGCCTGCAGGGCTTCCACGGCCCGGATCATCAGCTCCTTCTCGTCCGCGCCGGGCAGCCCCACGTTCACGTCCAGCACCTCCGCGCCGGCTTCCTGCTGCTGAATACCCAGGGAGACCAGATAATCCATGTCCTTTTCCCGAAGCGCCTGCTGAAGCCGCTTCTTTCCGGTGGGATTAATCCGTTCCCCGATCACCAGGATTCCGCCCTCCGCCGCTGTCTTCCTGCCGGAGCAGAGCCCGCTCCTGGCCTCCGTCAGCTCCTGAGGCAGGGGCCCGGCAGGCAGGCTGCCGGCCAGGCGTTCAATGAAAGCGGGGGTGGTTCCGCAGCAGCCGCCCAGGGCCCGGACCCCCAGCGGAATCGCCTTCATCACCGCATCCGCAAAGGTCTCCGCCGTCATTTGATAGGCGCCGGTCGCCGGATCCGGCAGCCCCGCGTTGGGCTTCAGGATCAGCGGCAGATCCGTCCAGCTCCGCAGCTCCCGCACCAGGGGAAGCAGCTCCTCCGGGCCCAGGCTGCAGTTGAAGCCCAGCGCATCTACCCCCAGCCCGGTCAGCGTCAGCGCCATGGCGGATACGGTCGTCCCCAGGAAGGTCCTTCCGGCGGCCTCGAAGGTCATGGTGGTCCAGACCGGCAGGGACGTATTCTCCTTTGCGGCCAGGACCCCCGCCCGAACCTCCTGCAGGTCGCTCATGGTTTCAAAAACGATCAGATCCGCTCCGGCCTCCGCGCCGGCCAGAACCATCTCCCGGAAGATCTCATAGGCCTCCCGGAAGGAAAGCGTCCCCAGCGGAGAAAGCAGCTGCCCGATGGGCCCGATGTCCAGGGCCACCCGGGCCCGGTTTCCCGCCGCCTCCCGGGCCAGCCGGACGCCGGCTTTGATCAGCTCGGCCGCCCCGTAGCCGGAGCCCGCCGCCTTCAGCCTGTTGGCCCCGAAGGTATTGGCGTAGATCACCCGGCTGCCGGCTTCCACATAGCGGCGGTGAACCGCCGCCACCGCTTCCGGGTGGGTCATATTCCAGGTCTCCGGCATCTCTCCCAGGGAGAGCCCCGCCTGCTGAAGCATGGTGCCCATGGCACCGTCCAGCAGCATGATCTCATCCGTCATCACAGGTCGCTCCTTCCTTCCGATAAGGGCAGGCGGTGAAAAAAGCGCAGGCGCCGCACCTCCGGGCTTCTTCGGAGGCGCTGCCGCCGACGCCGATCACGGCGGTCACCGTTTTCTGCGGAATCATCAGCCCTCCCGGCGTCAGGGAAACGCCCGCCCTTCGCTCCAGATCCAGCGCGGCGCACAGCGCCGCCTGTTCCTCCAGCGGAAAATCTCCGTATCCCGGGCTGAAACGGGCCGTCAGCCTCCGGGGCGCGAATGCTTTCGCCAGATCATCGCAAAGATTATCGCAAATGTTCTCAATGGCCGCGCTTCCCAGCGCGTCCAGCAGGACCGCGTCCGCCATGCTCCGGGCCTGAGCCCGGCGCAGCAGCGTCTCCGAAGCCGCGCCCAGGGTCGCCGCCATCAGAATCACATGGGAGCAGCCCCGCAGATGCCGGCGGATATCCCTTCCCTCCAGCCGCATCCGGGTATTGCCGATCCTTCCGTCCTTCTCCAGCGTCATCAGCGACCAGGCCGCCCGCGGGCGGATCTCCCGCCGCAGCAGCGCCTCGCATCGGGAAAGATCGGAAAGCAGGACGGGGTCCGGATTTCCCCGGACCCCTAAGTATCGCAGGGCTTCCGCCTTCGGAATATCCGTCAGCCGGGCCTCCTGTCCTGTTTGATTGAAAAGAACCATAAGCCGTCACCGATTCGTCAGCGGTTGTCTTCCCCTCATGCCGGTTCCTGATCCCATACAACGGCCGCCGTCAGCAGCGTCGTTTTCTCCCGGCCTACCGTCAGCAGCCCGCTCTCCACAATCCCGGTTCTGCGGCCGCCTGCCGGATCCTCAACCACGCATCTGCCCTTTTTCACCGCCGTCACAAAAGGCACATGCCCGGCCATCACGGCCAGCTCTCCTTCCGTTCCCCGCAGGATCAGCTTCGTCGCCTCTCCCCGGTACAGATCCCCGTCCGGAGAGGAAATCGTCAGGGCAAAGGTATTCATGCGTGACCGCCTTTCTTCGCTTTTTCCACAGCCTCGTCGATGGTTCCGACGAAGAGGAAGGCGCTTTCCGGCAGATCATCATGCTTTCCTTCGATAATTTCGCTGAAGCCCCGCAGGGTTTCGCTCAGCGGCACATAGGTGCCGGGGATGCCGGTGAACTTCTCGGAAACGAAGAAGGGCTGGCTCAGGAACCGCTGAATCTTCCGGGCCCGGTTCACCAGCATCTTGTACTCGTCGGACAGCTCGTCCATGCCCA
>CAZMFY010000309.1:0-2556 GCA_964565635.1 uncultured Oscillospiraceae bacterium | reverse complement strand
TCCATTGTTGGAAGCGCCGGTCTTCAGCGACTTTTCCTCCAGGCCATCCAGCTCGGTGCCCTGTCCCACGTCGCCGGAAACGGCGATGATCTCCGGGTTATTATAATTCTCCTTCAGCCAGGGGATGATAATCGATGTATCCAGGCCGCCGGAATAGGCCAGCACGACCTTCTTAATGTCCGCCTTGTTCATACCGGGAAAACCTCCTTCAACAATGAGTACGCCGGGGAATATACACCGATTATGCATTCTTGTCAAGAGGAAATTCAAAATAATTCGGAATAAAATTCATAAATATGCATAAATGATTGAATATATGCAAAACAGCCTCCGCCGAACCCCGGGAATTGACTTTCCGGGCAAAACTCCATAGAATAGGAAGCACTGAAACAGCGAAACCGGGAAAGGAGGGCGGCCGATGGTAGAGATGTGTCTGCTGGGCACGGGGGGAACCCTTCCCCTGGCGAACCGGGCGCTGTCCTCCCTGTATGTGCGGGTGAACGGCCGGGCCATGCTGATTGACTGCGGCGAGGGAACCCAGGTGGGCATCCGCCGCCTGGGCTGGGGCTTCCGCTGCCTGGAGGGGCTGGCCCTGACCCATTTCCACGGGGACCACTGCACCGGCCTGCCGGGGCTGCTGCTGAGCCTGGAAAAGGCGGGCCGGGAGGAAACCTTCGATATTTATGGCCCCGCGGGGCTGAAAAAGGTGGTGGAGGGGCTCTGCGTGATCGTGCCGAAGCTGAGCTTCCCGGTGCGCCTCCACGAGCTGCCCCCGGCGGGCGGCGAATTTGAAATGATCGGGCTGGCGCTGCGGGCCTTTCCGGTGAACCACGGCATCCCCTGCTACGGATATCGGGGCTTCCTTCCCCGGAAAGGGGTTTTCGATCCGGAAAAGGCGAATGCCCTGGGGGTTCCCATGAAGGACTGGAAGCGCCTGCAGCAGGGGGAAAGCGTCTGGGCGGGCCTGCGGAAGATCCGGCCGGAGGAGGTGCTGGGGCCGGACCGGAAGGGCATCACCTTCGTTTTTTCCACGGACACCCGGCCCTGCGAAACCCTGCGGAAATATACCCCCGGGGCGGATCTGGCCATCCTGGAGGGCATGTACGCGGATCCGGAGAAGGAGCCCCTGGCGGTGAAAAACCATCATATGATGTTCCGGGAGGCGGCGGAGATCGCCGCGGAGGCGGGGGTCAGCCGGCTGATTCTCACCCATTTCAGCACCAGCCTGGAGGATCCCCGGGAGGGGCTTCCGCTGGCGGCGGAGGTGTTTCCGGAGACGGAGGCCGGCCGGGACGGGATGATCATCAGCATCAAATATCCCCGGGAAGGGGAGCCGGCGGAGATTGCTCTCCGGGATAAGGAAGACTGGTATGCATAGAATCTGATCAGTGACATTTCAGTGACATATCAGTGACAAATTCAGTGACATCAGTGACATTTCGGTGCCATATCAGTGACATATCAGTGAACGGAGACTGGCCGGGCAGGGAGCCGGCGGACATCACCCTGCGGGATAAAGAAGATTGGTAAGGAAGATGAATCAATTTGTATTAAAGGCGCCCTATGCCGCCTCCGGGGATCAGCCGGAGGCCATCGAGGCCCTGGCCCGGGGGATCCGGGAGGGCAAAAAGGAGCAGATTCTGCTGGGGGTCACGGGCAGCGGCAAGACCTTCACCATGGCCTCCGTCATCGAGAAGGTTCAGAAGCCCACCCTGGTCATCGCCCACAACAAGACCCTGGCGGCCCAGCTGTGCAGCGAGCTGAAGGCCTTCTTTCCGGACAGCCGGGTGGAATATTTCGTTTCCTACTATGATTATTATCAGCCGGAGGCCTATATCGCCTCCTCGGATACCTATATCGAGAAGGACGCCTCCATCAACGACGAGATCGACCGGCTGCGCCACAGCGCCACCGCCGCCCTGCGGGAGCGGAAGGACGTGATCATCGTGGCCTCCGTCAGCTGCATCTATTCCATGGGGGATCCCAGCGAATACGAGGGCCAGATGCTGTCCCTGCGGCCGGGAACCCGCATCGAGCGGGGAAAGCTGCTGCGGGCGCTGACGGACATTCAGTACGAGCGGAACGAAATCGAATTCGCCCGGGGAACATTCCGGGTGAAGGGGGACACGGTGGAGGTCATTCCCGCCGGGGAGCACGAGAAGGCCATCCGGATCGAGCTGTTCGGCGACGAGATCGACCGGATCTGCGAGATCGACGCGGTCAGCGGCCATGTGCTGGCCACCCTGGAGCACGCGGCCCTTTTCCCCGCCACCCACTATGCCACGGATCCGGCCCATATGGAGGAGCATATCGGGGAGATCGAGGCGGATCTGGCGAAGCGGATCGAGGAATTCGAAAGCCAGGGGCGGCTGCTGGAGGCCCAGCGGATCGCCCAGCGTACCCGGTACGACATCGAGATGATGCGGGAAATCGGCTACTGCCAGGGCATCGAGAACTACAGCCGGTATTTCGACGGCCGGCATCCGGGGGACGCCCCCTATACGCTGCTGGATTATTTTACCGGGGATTTCCTGACGCTGATCGACGAAAGCCATG
>CAZMFY010000308.1:0-2574 GCA_964565635.1 uncultured Oscillospiraceae bacterium | reverse complement strand
GATCCGGGTGGTGGCCCTGGAGCCGGAGGATTCCCCGGTGCTGTCCGAGGGACGGAGCGGCCCCCACAAGATCCAGGGAATCGGCGCGGGCTTCGTGCCGAAGGTGCTGAACACGAAGGTCTACGACGAGGTGTTCAAAGCCGCGGCTCAGGACGCCTTCTCCGCTGCGAAGCTGCTGGCCCGGAAGGAGGGCATCTCCGTGGGGATTTCCTCCGGCGCGGCCCTGCACGGGGCCATCACCCTGGCCAAACGGCCGGAGAACCGGGGCAAGGTGATCGTGGCCCTGCTGCCGGACAGCGGAGACCGGTACTATTCCACGCCGCTGTTCACCGAGGCATAAACAGAAGAATCATCCGAAGGGCGGAGCCGGGAGCGCATTCCCGGCTCCGCCTTTTCCTTGGGAAGGGGTTTCCAAGGCCGGGAAGCGGCAACGAATATTCCTCGGGCGGGAAATCAGGAACAGCGGAAGCCCTTCCCGTGGCGCGCAGGGCCGCTTTCCGAACCCGGATCCGGAGACGTGGAAAGCCCTCCCGCGGACTGCGGGAGGGCAATATGTTCCGAAAGCTGCCGGTTAGCCCTGCAGCTCCTCCATGTATTCCTGGCTGGCCTCCGCTACCCAGCGGAGCTGCTCGTCGGTGGTGCCCCCGAGGATGGAGCAGTCGGCGCCGAGAATCAGCCGGCGGGTTCCGGCGTTGTCCAGCAGCCGGCGGGTATAGCCCTTGATCTGCTTTTTCCCGCCCCAGTTCAGGATGCCGCCGGGCCGGTTGTCGAAGCCGCCCATCAGGGCGGAGTTGGGGCTGAAGAACACCCGGCCCTCCCGCAGGCCCAGATCCGGCTCGATGTGACAGGCCCAGTTGATGATCTCGCAGTCGTGATACCGCCAGTCCTCGATCCGGTTCGGCACCCCGCGCCAGGCGCAGAGATGCAGCACCGTGAAGGGGAAGAGCTCCTTCGCTTTCGCCACGACCCGGTCGTCCCAGGGAGCGAGCTCCCGGAGGTAGAACTCCCGGGGATACCGGTCCACCTCGTTGTTCTGCAGGGAGAGGAAGATGCCGTCCAGCCCGGCCTCCCGGGAGAGCCGCTCCATCAGCAGGAAGTTGTCCTGCTGGATGACTTCCATGGCATGATGCACTTCCTCGGGATATTCCTCCAGCAGATCCATGACCAGGGTTTCGCTGCCGGTGGAGTGCTTGATGGTGGAGAAGGGGGTGAAGATCATGGTGGTCACCGCCGCCCCGTCCCGCAGGCCGTCGGCAATGCGCTTCGCCCGGTCCACCTGGCCCTCGATATAGTGATCATGGGGAGCGTGGGGCTTCAGGTTCCGGAGCACCTCCGGCGAGCTGAGATCCAGGTTCCCGCAGTCGAACTGCATGTAGCCGTCGGTCTCGATGCAGAGCATGTCCATGTCCGTCGCCTTCGCCCAGGCGATCTGGTCGGCGACGGTGTTGTCCCGCTGGTCCGGAAAATGCTTGTACCAGGACACGGGCACCCGGTCCACCTGTTTTCCCTCAATGGCGTTGAGAATCCGCTGCTTCTTGTTCATGTTCCCGATTGCCTCCTGTATATGAATTCACTTGATGGCGCTGTCCACCATGCTCTGGACAAAATACTTCTGCAGGAAAAGATAAAGGATGATCAGCGGCAGGATGCTCAGAAGGGCTGCTGCCGCCGCTGCGTTCAGATTGCTGGAATACAGATCGAAGAAGCCGGAGATGGCCAGGGTAATGGTCTGCAGCCGGGGACGCTGCAGCAGGTATCCGGCGAACTGATAGTCATTCCAGAAGGAGGATCCGGCAATGATGATGACGGTCGCGCACACCGGCTTCAGCTGGGGAAGAATGATCAGGAAAAAGCGCTTGGCCGGGGAGCAACCGTCAATGGAGGCGGCGTCGTCCAGGGCGGAGGGGATCGCCGCGATAAAGTTTGTGAAAAGATAGATGCTCAGGGGCAGCTGGAACGTTGCCACCACGAGAATCTCCCCCAGCAGGGTGGAAACCGCCCCGATCTCGGTCATGGTCTTGTACAGGGGAACCAGAATGCTCAGGGGCGGAATCATCATGATGCCCATGATGAACCGGTGCACGCCCTTGTTGAAGCGGCTGCGGTTGCGGGCCAGGGGATAGGCCGCGAAGGACCCGGCGCAGATGACGATGGCGGACGCGGCAAGGGTGACGACTGCAGTATTGTTCAACGCCCGGAGCAGATTTCCCTTCTCCAGGGCAATCCGATAGTTCTCCAGATAGGGATGCAGGGGAAAAATCCACCGGGAGGATAGATCCGTCGCGGGCTTCAGGGAAACGCTGAGCAGGATGTAGAGGGGGCTGATCCAGATCAGGGAGATCAGGACCATCAGGAAGTATTTAATGATTCTGGTCCAGAGCTTGTCCCGGATCATTGGTATACCTCCTTCCGGTCAAAATACAGCATGGCGATGTTGCTGACCACCATCACCAGGACGAAGGTCAGGATTCCGATCACGGCGGAATAGCCGGCCTTCTGGGCGCTGAAATAATTATAGGTGATCAGGGTGGACAGGGAATGGGACCGGAAGCTGGGGCCGCCGTTGGTCAGGGC
>CAZMFY010000307.1:0-2590 GCA_964565635.1 uncultured Oscillospiraceae bacterium | reverse complement strand
TTTTTGTGTCGAAGTGGCGGGATTCGAACCCGCGGCCTTTTGGTCCCGAACCAAAGATTCTGCCGCTTTTTCCGGTTCTTTCCGCTTCCTTCCGGAATTTGCCCGGTATTTCCTGTTTTTTCCGGTTTTTGCCGCCTGTTTCCTTGCTTTTCCGTCTATTTCCAGACGGGTTTAAACCAGACATTTGGGCATTTTCTTCGCTTTTAAAGGTTCAACCGTCCGCTGCAACCACCCGGGTTGCAGCATGAAGATATCACGTGCCTTGCCGTTTGGTCAATCGTTTGGTTCGTTGCTTGGTTGCATGCCCACCTTCACGGTTAAATCTCTGAGAGATTTATCGTGCTGTGCCTGGCTAATCGCGCCATGCTCCAGGAGCGTATCCAGCAATTCCTTCTGCCGGAGATAGAGGTCACGCTTCTTTTGCTCTGCAGTCTTGGGTTTATTTCCGTCATTTTGCTTTGTCTTTCACCTTAATTACAGGTATGTCCTTGTAAGTTTATCTTCCGAGTTTTCTTGCTAACAGGTGCATCGACAAACTCAAAATATATCTTCCGAGTTTTCTTGCCAGCGGATATCCGACAAACTTGAATACAGCTTATTCTTCGGATGACTGTTTCAGCTGTTTTGTATGATTTGCCTTATGGTGTCCGCATACCGGTCCGCATGATTGATGGAAAATTCGCCATGTCGAAAACCGCTCATGCGATGCAGTCTGCAGGCCGGATCCACCCTGCAGATGGTCTCTGCCGAGCGCCGTATCGACCCGGTTTCTTTTTCCCCGACATAAACATGAATCTCCGCAGAGGAGTCGCTGAAAGCATCCTTCAGCGTATATGACGTGCTTGCTTTCAGAAAAGCAATCATGTCCTGCTTCCGTATCCGGCAGGTATCCCGGTAATATTCTTCGAAAAGTTCGTTTTTCATGTGCAGTGACCTGAACTGCATCCTGGCAAAGCTTCGGTTTCTGATCAGTCCATAGCTGGCGCCAAAGGTCGGAGCGATCAGCACATTGGTCAGTTTTGACGGAATGACGGATGCACTTTCGACCAAGGCATAGGAACAGATTTCTTTGCGCTGTGATAGCATTTCAAGCAGAATCTGCCCGCCGAGCGAAAGACCGCCGATCAGAAGCACTGAGCCATTCATATGTTCATCGATAAAGGAAATGATCTCGGCGGCATTTTCCTCAATCGTTGTAAAGGGCCGATCGCTTCCAGCGTGTCCGTCCAGGATGGGCACAATGATATGGTATTCTTTCTGAAGAAGTTCTGCCGCCTCCCGATAGTTCCACCATGACAATCCGCCGCCGTGGAGCAGAAGAATACATTCCTTCTGCTCCGTTCCATACTCCTGAAACCGCACCGTCTTTCACACCTCACCAGATTCCGATTTGCCGATGGTTTACTAACTTATTGAAGGTTATCACCGGGAACAAAACCTGTAAATCCTATCATAAAAGTCCTTTGCTTCTTCATAAGCGGCATGGCCGAGACCTTTATAAATATATATCTCACTGTCAGGTATGCTCCTGTTGATCACAAAAGGAGCCTCATTTCCCACTGTGTGATCATCCTCTCCGGCAATAATCAGTGTCGGGCAGCTTATCTTTTGCAATTCTTCACGGGCATCAAATCCCAGTATCGCATAAGCATTCCTGAAAAAGCGCTCATAGCTTTTCGGCTTTGTGAAACGCGCCATAAGCAGAAACCGTTTCCTGTTCTTTTCCAGATACGGCTCTGAATACATTTTCTCGGCGGTGTCCGTCATCAGGCGGACATGGTCTCCCTGCTTTGCCATCTCAATCCAGGCCCTGACCACGTCTTTTGCGACCTTGTTCGCATTCGGTGCGGTCACCGCGAGAATCAGTTTCTCCACCATTTCCGGGTAATCGATCGCCAGGTACTGGGCAATCATACCGCCCTGGGACACGCCAAGCACCGCAGCTTTACTTATGCTAAGTTCCTTCATCGCCAGCGCCTGGTCTTCAGCCATCTGCCTGATCGTATACCCTTCCGGCATGTCATTTTTCCTGCTGAACATGTAAACGGTGTATTCCGCCAGGAACCTTTTATAAGGCGCCTTCAGGAATAACGCTTTTCCTTTTACCGTTGTCAGCCCGTCCGATAATCCGGGAAGAACAACCAGGTTTTTGCTGCCTTGTCCGAAGGACACATAATACATATCAGTCTGATGAATGGCTACGCGTCCGTTCTTCATGCCGGTATTCCCCCCCACAGTGATATGAAACGGAAAACTAAAATCAGGTTAATAGTATTCACATTGTGCCTCCAATCCGGAATACTGTTTCCTGAAATCCCAATTTGTCGATTATCGTTTGTTTCAAAAGCTATTTTCCGAGTTTTCTTGCCAGCAGGTGTCCCGAGAAACTGGATTTGTCAGTATCGGTTTCCATAATCCTTCCGTGCTACAGCCGTCCATTTGGAGATGAAATCTGTCTTTGCATCTGTATAAGCATCCCGGTTATGTTCATATTGTTTCCAAAGTTGAAGCTTCAATGTTTCATATTGTTTTGCCACGTCAGGATGCTCATTCAAATAATCACGGAAGTATAGTTCATCATTGTCCCCGG
>CAZMFY010000306.1:0-2610 GCA_964565635.1 uncultured Oscillospiraceae bacterium | reverse complement strand
GGGACGTGGGTGCTGCCTTACCGATGCTTGTGTCCATTCTACGGGGTATAGTTTAGAGGGACGTACCTTTTCGTTCCACCCGCCGAAAAATGGAACGAGGGACGTACCTTTTCGTTCCACACTTCCCTCTGACCACACAAAAAGAACTGCCTGCTTCCGCGAAGGCAGTTCCCGAACAGTCATGGCGCCGGTGCAGGTCCCGAACGGGCCTCCCGGCTTTTCATCTCTTCCGGCGTCAATAACATGGGGTGATCAATCCTTTACATTCCATTCCATCCATTACAGGTCCACAAGGAAAATGGAAATGCTGATCCTGGTATACCATTCGTCGGGTTTGATTTTTGAGACTTTGGCCTTCAGCATTTTTCCGGCATCCATCAGTCTGGAAAACACAATATTGTCCTTTTCCGGAACATACCCCAGCTTTTTCTTTTCGCCATTCAGCACAAGGATGGCCTTCTTATCGAAGGGATTATCCTCCCGCTGGAGGATCAGCTCATCGCCGACCTTTATGGTCTCCAGGACAGATTTGTCCTTCAGATGGGTGACCCCCGCGATGTAGGTATCGAACAGATGGATCTCCCTGATCAGCGGCTTCCGCAGATCTCCCAGCGCATTGTTGGTAACGACGGATACGGAAGATACCCCGGTTGTCGTCAGCCCCTGATTCTTTTCCTCACTCATGCTTCACCCCACCATTCATTGCTCCAGAAAAGAAATGTTCCTTCGGGCAGGATCGCATTCAGCCGTTCATCCAGCTGGGCGCTGTACTGCCGATATTCCTCCGCCTGCCGCTGCAGGTCCAGATGCTTTTCCCTCACCAGTTCCGGTTTGGAAAGCAGATTCTTATACCGGTACGGATCTCTGGACCGGATGTCCCGGATCTCCCATTCCAGCTTTTTGATCTTTTCTTCCAGATCCGGGATCTCCGGTGCGGCTTCCTGCTCGGAGATCCCCGCCAGGGTCACCGAGATCAGGAAATCAAGCTCCTTCAGCTGTTCCAGATCGTTGCACTGATAAGCGATGTTCACCTGATTCCATAGGTCCTGCAGCTCCTCCACCTCCGCCAGCTTAGGATGAATATCCGGGTGAATCCGCTTCGCGATGCCGCGGTACAGGGTCTTAATCGTTTTCATGTCTTCCGCGCTGACCTTCGTGGCATCCTTCGCGTTTTGATAGGACTCCTGCATCGCATGCAGGTGATCGATCATCTCCTGGGTCTCCTGCTGAACATATTGCTGCAGCGCTTCTTCATCCGGATCCTGGCCCCGGTTCAGATACATCTGGCAGAATTCGATGGTTTTCATCTTCCGGGCGCATTCGATCTGCAGCTGAAAGATATCCAGGACTTCCTTTCCGAACTCCCGGGTATAATCCATCTCGAGCTGAAAGCATTCCTTTTTCAGATCATTCTTCAGCAGAAGCAGTTTTTCATATCGGTCAAGCGCCGCATCCTTTGCGCGACTCAGTTCACTCATAATTTTTCTCCCTCCGGCCGGTTATGCTGTGATTCCCAGCGCCTGCCCAGTTCTTTATCCCCGGCAGGTTCTTCTCATGCCGTTTGCTGTTAAATCGCTGCTTCCCCTTATTTTTTTATGTCAATTAAGGGATCGGCAGTTCTTTTAAGGGAATCCTTTTACGTTCTGTAATAGCAGATATTCTTACCCCGGCCCTCGCGTTTCAGCTCCCCGAAAGCTACCAGCTTCCGAAGCGCACCCTCAACAGAACTGAGGCTGAGCGCCGGACATAGTTCGCGGATATCCTGTTTGGTAAAACGTCCTATTTTATTCTGTGCCGCAAGCCGTACCGTGTCAAGTGCAGAACGTTTGATTTCCACCAGCGCAAAACGGTCCGCAAAATCCTTATACGCCGCAAGAATCGTACCTAGCAAATACTTGATAAATGGAACAGGATCGTCTGTCCCCTCATGCCAGCCATCCTGCGATGCAGAGAGCGCATGGTAATACAGATGCTTGTTTTTTGCGATTTTGGCCTCCAGAGATATATACTTACCAACATAGAACCCGCTCCGATAAAGAAGCAGTGTGGTCAGCAGTCTGCTCATGCGGCCGTTGCCATCGTTAAATGGATGAATGCAGAGAAAATCGTGAATGAAAACGGGAATTACAATTAACGGCTCAAGTTCCATATTCCCAATCGCGCGGTTATACTCGTCACACAACCTGTCAAGCGCCTCAGGCGTCTCATAGGGAGCAAGCGGAGTAAACAGTGTTTCTGTATGGCCATCAGGATAGGCTGCGCTGATATAGTTCTGCACAGTCTTTGTTTTGCCGGCTGCCGGATTATTCATGTGGCTGCAGAGGATCTTGTGCATCTGAAGGATATAGTTCTGTGTAATCGGAATCGCATCAAAGCTTTCATGGATGATGCCCAGTACATCTCTATAACCCGCAATTTCCTGCTCATCCCGGTTTTTGGGGGTTGTTTTCTCTTCAACCAGCTGCCGGATGCGCGTATCTGTTGTTACAATCCCTTCAATCGCATTCGACGCCTCTGTGCTCTGGATTCTGGCAATCTCAACCAGCTTCTCCAGCTCCTCCGGCCGCTGTTTCAGATACATTTCCTGCTTTCCAGCTTCTTTGTAGATAG
>CAZMFY010000305.1:0-2620 GCA_964565635.1 uncultured Oscillospiraceae bacterium | reverse complement strand
AGTGGCTGCACCGGCCTGACCAGCATCACCATCCCGAACAGTGTGACCAGCATCGGAAGCTTCGCTTTCAAGGGCTGCAGCGGTCTGACCAGCATCACCATTCCGAACAGCGTGACCAGCATCGCCTCCGCTGCTTTCAGTGGCTGCACCGGCCTGACCAGCATCACCATCCCGAACAGTGTGACCAGCATTGGATACTTGGCTTTCAAGGACTGTTCCTGCCTGACCGATGCTTCGATCCTGAATCCGAATTGTGTCATCGGAGACAGTGATTATGATGTGTTCGTGGGCTGCGCCTCCGGCTTCACGCTCCATGGCTACAGCGGTTCCACGGCGGAGATCTATGCAACGGCGGCGGGTATTCCCTTCGAATCTATCGGCGTCGCCCCTGGCTTATCCGGCTCCTGCGGAGAACATGTGTCCTGGACACTGGAGGTGGCAACCGGTACGCTGACCATCACCGGCACGGGACCGATAACGGATTATAGTGATTCTAGTTCGCCATTCTACAACAGCACGATTATTCGTACGGCTGTCATCGAAAGCGGTATAACGACGATCGGAGAAAACCTGTTTGAAAATTGCCGTAATCTGACCAGCGTCAGTATTCCCTCCACAGTGACGGGCATTGGATATAGTGCTTTCTACGGCTGCGCCAGTCTGACTGCCATCACCATTCCAGACAGCGTGACCAGCATCGGAGACGGTGCCTTCAACGGCTGCGCCGGCCTGACCACCATCACGATTCCTGACGGCGTGACCAGCATCGGAAATTATGCTTTCTCTGGCTGCGCCGGCCTGACCGCCATCACCATCCCGGACAGCGTGACCAGTATCGGTGAATTCGCTTTCAAGGGCTGCAGCGGTCTGACCAGCATCACCATTCCGAACAGCGTAACCAGCATTGGTGCCGTAGCTTTCTATTACTGCACCGGCCTGACCAGCGTCACGATCCCGAACAGCGTGACCAGCATTGGAAACGAGGCTTTCGCTGACTGTACCAGTCTGACCAACATCACCATTCCAAACAGCGTGACCAGCATTGAATACTTTGCTTTCAAGGACTGTTCCTGCCTGACCGATGCTTCGATCCTGAATCCGAATTGTGTCATCGGAGACAGTGATTATGATGTGTTCGTGGGCTGCGCCTCCGGCTTCACGCTCCATGGCTACAGCGGTTCCACGGCGGAGGCCTACGCGGCTAACGACAAAAATCCGTGCAGCTTTATCGCCATTGGTATTCCTTCGACTCCGGACTTTATTCTTCCCGCTGCCCTGACCACCATCGAAGCTGACGCCTTCCGGGGCATTGCTGCCGAGGCCGTTCTGATTCCCGCTTCCGTTACTGCCATCGAAGGCAATCCCTTCGCCGGCAGCCAGGTGCAGTACATCTTCGGGGCATCCGGCACCGCCGCGGAGACCTTCGCGAACGCCAATGGGTATATATTCGTGTCTGTCGGGGAATGAAAGGTCAGTCCCCCAATAACACAGGCCGCTCTCTGCGATGGGAGCGGCTCTTTCCCCAATCAGGCCTTCACCTCTGTCCCACCAAGCAGTGTGAACACCATCGTCTTGTCCTTGCCCACGGTCACATAATCCACCAGGCTGCCCCAGAGCGTTTCGTCGAATACCGACACCGCCTCGGGCAGCTTTTCCAGTTCTGAGATAAACCACTCGAACTCCCGCCTGCGGGTCGTAGTGCCGGAGATGCCTTCGTCGCTGTACACGCCTACGAATTCCCATGCTCTCGGTCTCCGGAGTCAGTCCTTTTCTGCGGCAGAACGTTTTGACCGTGTTCTTCGAGATGCCCAGCTCAGCGGCTATCTCTGTATAGCTCCGCCCGGCTTTCCGCATTGCGGACAGGCTGCTTTTTTCCTCTGGTGTCATCAGGTGTCCCTCCAATCGCTTAAGTGGTTCACCTTCCTACGCCTAAAAGTCGTATCGTTTTACAGTGCCAAAAACAAAAAAAGACCGCCGACAGGGAATAATTCTCCCGTGGCGGTCAATGTGGCAGTCGCTCAAGTTTTAGCAAATATCACATAATAGAGCAGAAAACGTCTTCATTTTTACAGCCATTCTCTTAAAAGTGTTCCGGTATCCCCGTCGATGCAGATACTCTGAGACTCAATCTGCTTTGGACAGTAAGCCGCATCATAATTCAGACAGCAGTAAACCGCATTCGGATTGTCGTTCGTCATTTGCCAGAAGGGGTATTTGATGATCACCGGTGTGTTGCTGCCGACCCCAATCTCCAGAAACAGCACGTGCTGTCCCTGATGCTGCTGGAGGTAATTGGCATAGGCAGCGGATGCCCGGTGCCAGCCTTCGTCCTCCACAAAAGAATCATCCGCCCGCAGATTAGGCATCACTTTGCGTCCGTCCTCCGGGCTGTGAGGGATCAATGCAGTCGGAATGCGCATGGCGACTTTTCTATCCTCCGGCATTACAAACGAGCCGTCTGTATTCTTCACAAAGCCCTGCGCAGCCATGGCCTGCATGACCCATTCTTCGTTGTCCCAGGTCTTCTGTACAGTCGGGTGCTGGTTTTGGAAGAGGCCATAGTCGCCCTGGGTATAGAACAGGCGCTTCTTGTCAAAGCCCGCCTTCTGGAACATGTGAT
>CAZMFY010000304.1:0-2641 GCA_964565635.1 uncultured Oscillospiraceae bacterium | reverse complement strand
GAACACAGGGACGGTTTTTGAGGCCGCTTTTTTCAGTGGTTTCGGACCGTCCCTCTGTTCCACAGAACCGCATGCGCGTGTTTTAAGCGGAGGCAGGGGACGATTCGCTGCCTCCTCTTGAAATCAGGGCGCGCAGCATGCTATGATTCGTAGCATATTACAGGAGCCTGAGGATAGCGTGAAAGTTCAATTTCGCGGCGGACTTTCATGACCGATTTGCGCCGGGGCCGCACCGGCATGGTGAGGAAGATGGCATTGAAACATTGCGGAACGGTCAGGCTGGAAACGGAAAGATTAGTCCTGCGGCCCTTCGCCGTCACAGATACAGAGGCCATGTACAGGAACTGGGCTTCGGACCCCGAGGTGACAAAGTTCCTGACCTGGCCTCCCCATGCGGATGAGAATGTGACCAAAGCTGTGCTGGAAGAATGGGTGAAATCCTATGAACGGAAGGATTATTACCAGTGGGCCATCGTGCTGAAGAATCATGGAGATGAGCCGATCGGGAGCATTTCCGCGGTGGGAATGAATGAGGACGTGGGAAAAATCCACATCGGTTATTGCATCGGAAGAAGCTGGTGGCATCAGGGCATTACGTCGGAAGCGCTGAAGGCTGTGATGGATTTTTTCTTTGATGCTGTGGAAGCCAACAGAATCGAGAGTATCCATGACCCCAACAATCCTCATTCCGGCATGGTGATGAAAAAGTGCGGCATGAGATATGAGGGAAGGCTGAGAAGCTCCATCAGAAGCAATCAGGGAATCAGCGACGCGGACTGGTATGCCATGCTGCGGAGCGAATGGGAAGCGCGAAATGAATCCGTCGGGAGAAGCGGCATGTTCAGAGAAATGATCAGAAAAAAGCAGCAGCTGCCGGAGGAGGAATGCATCCGGATTCTGAAAAGGGAGCTGAGAGGCGTTCTTTCCGTGCTGGGGGACGATGATTATCCTTACGGCCTGCCCATCAACCATTACTATTGCGAGGAGGATGGGAAGCTTTATTTTCATGGAGGGAAGAAGGGCCATAAGATCGAGGCCATGAAGCGCCATGACAAGGCTTCCTTCTGCGTTTATGACGAGGGCTTCCGCAGGGAGGGAGAATGGGCGCTGAATATCCGGTCGGTCATCGTTTTCGGGCGGATTCGGTTTGTGGAAGACCGGGAGACCGTATATCGGATCTGCGAAAAACTGAGCCGGAAATTCACGGCGGATGAGCAGTATATCCGGAACGAGATCGAACACTCCGGACCGGGCACCCTGCTGTTCGCCCTGGAGCCGGAATGGATCACGGGCAAGATTGTCAACGAATCCTAGTGGAACGGAGGGACGGTCCTTTTCGTTCCACTTTGAAAGGATAAGCGAAAATTGGACACGGAGGGGATGGTAATTGAACACGACTCTGTAGAAGAAACGGAGGAACTGTCTTTCGTTCTACTTTAATTCGGCACAAATCAAGTTATACATTCGGTCTCGGAATCTGCCATAGAATAATGGAGTACAGGAAAGGGGAGCAGCGAGATGGCTGCTCCCCTGAGATTATGTTCCTGAGATCCTGTGCGATGGAACGAAAAGGACCGTCCCTCCGTTCCATAGCCCGAAGGTGGAACGAAAAGGACCGTCCCTCCGTTCCAATGGAACGAAAAGGACCGTCCCTCCGTTCCAGATCAGTCTTCCCGGGCTTCCTGCTGCTTCTGGATTTCGGGGAAGGCGGAATACATGGGCTCCAGATCCGGCTGATCCTTTGTGATCTTCCGGGCGCTGTAGTTCTTTGTAATCTTCACCACGAGGCCGCTGAGGCAGACGACGCCGATCAGGTTGGGAATCGCCATCAGCCCGTTGAAGGTATCGCTCAGGTCAATGGCCAGGGAAACGTTCATGGTCGCGCTGACCAGCACCATGGCGATAAAGACGATCTTATACGCCAGGGTGGCCTTGGTGCCGAAAAGATACTCCCAGGCCTTGGAGCCGTAGTAGCTCCAGCCCAGAATCGTCGTGAAGGCGAAGAGGCAGACCGCCACGGCCACGAAAATGCCGCCGAAGGTTCCGAAGGATTTGGTGAAGGCTTCCGTCGCCAGCCCCAGCTTGGAGGCGCCGGAGATGGAAGCGCCGGTCTCCAGATCCACCACGCCGGTGGTCAGAATGACCAGCGCGGTGCAGGTGCAGACGATGATGGTATCCGCAAAGACTTCGAAGATGCCCCAGAGACCCTGAACCACGGGCTCCTTCACGTTGGAGGCGGAGTGAACCATGACGGAGGAGCCGAGGCCGGCCTCGTTGGAGAAAACGCCCCGCTTGAAGCCCCAGGTCATGGCCTGGGCGATCACGGCCCCGCCGACGCCGCCGGCGGCGGATTTAAAGTTGAAGGCGCCGGCAAAAATGGCTCCGAAGGCCGCCGGAACCCGGCTGATGTTCATGCCGATGATGATCAGGGAGCCGATGATAAAGAAGACGGCCATGAAGGGCACGATGCGCTCGTTGGTGGTGGCGATCCGCTTCAGCCCGCCGATAATCACCAGCGCCAGAAGCACGATGATCACGATGCCGGTGACCAGATTCACCGTGCCGGGATCCGCGGGAATCAGCGTGTTGATGCTCTCGGTGATGGAGGCTACCTGGCCCATGTTGCCGATGCCGAAGGAGG
>CAZMFY010000303.1:0-2677 GCA_964565635.1 uncultured Oscillospiraceae bacterium | reverse complement strand
ATATCGGATGGGCAGGAAGATCAGCCCCTCCGGCTTCGCCGTCGGCGCCTCCGGCGCCCCCCGCATCAGGGTCTCCTTTCCGGCGGTCTTCAGGGTATACCAGCCGATCTCCTGGCCGTCGTCCCCGTAGGACACGGCGGTGATTTCCCCGCCCGCATAGGCGGTCCTGAACACGGCTTTGGCCTTCTTCAGCTTCTTCTTTCCCACGCTGGTGCCGTTCACCAGGAGCTCCGCCTCCTTACCCCGGGCAAACACCAGGACCTTCGCCGGCTGTCCGTCGCAGCCCTCCCAGCTCCAGCTTTCCAGCGCCTTGGTCAGCTGCCAGCCGCTGATCTGGATCCTGTCCTGAAAACAGACGGGCTCCACCGCGATGTAGGGCCCCATTTCCCGCTCCAGGGCCACCCGGGTATAGGCGGCCTCGGCCTTGGGCCGGCCGGTCAGATCCATGCGGCCGCCGCAGGCGCCGGTCATGGCGGTGGCGGGACTCTCGTCATTGAAATTGTAGGCCTGATATTCCGGCCCGCCCTGTCCGCATTCGCCGATGTAGTCAAAGCCGGCCCAGACGAAATCCCCGATAATCCGCTTCTCCTGCTTGGCGATTTCGTAGAAGGAGTAGGCATCCTTGCAGAAGGTTTCGCTGCCCAGAATCAGCCGGGTCGGATACTTCTTCAGGTCTCCCCGGTAGCGGTACAGCCCGTAGTTATATCCGGCGATATCCATGTTGGCAAAGGCGTCCCGGGTCTTCACGTTGCTGCCGTGGAGGGTGGCGCCGATCTTCATGAAGTTGTCCCCTACCTTCATGGCCAGGGTGTTGTAAAAATCGGAGCCCACGTGCTTTTTCCGGCCCTTTTTATTCGGGTTCTCCGCCTTCTTCGCCGCGGCGTCCGCCTTCTCGTCGCTGTAAACCCCCAGGCCCATGGAGAAAAGGTAGTTGAAGAAGATGTTGATCCCGCAGGTCACCGGACGGGTCCCGTCCAGCCGGTGCAGATATTCGGTCATCTCCTTGGTGAAGGCGATGCCCCTGGGCTGGCTGGTTTCCGCCACCTCGTTGCCGGTGGAATACATAATGACGCAGGGATGGTTATAGTCCTTCTCCACCATCTCCCGCAGATCGTCCTGCCACCACTCCTCCAGATGCTCCGCGTAGTCATGGCGGGTCTTATGGATATACCAGCAGTCCGCGAACTCATCCATCATCAGCATGCCCATCCGGTCGCAGGCCTCCAGCAGCGCCTTGCTGCAGGGGTTATGGGCGGATCGGATGGCGTTGTAGCCGTTCTCCATCAGGATGCGCACCCGGCGGGCTTCCGCCTCCGGATAAACCGCCGCGCCCAGCACCCCGTCGGAATGGTGGATGCAGGCGCCCCGCAGAATCACCCGCTTCCCGTTGATGGTCAGCCCGTCCTCCGGGTCCCAGCGCAGGGTCCGGATGCCGAAAACCTCCTCATCCGTGTCCTGGCCGAAGGTCACCCGGCAGATATACAGATTCGGATGCTCCGGACTCCAGAGCTCCGCCTCTGGAATCGTGATTTCGAGCCCCGCCTCAAAATCGCACTGCTGGGCGGGGGACGCGGTCTTCGCGGACTGTCCGAATACCGCGGGCACCGGGGCATAGGGCGCGGCGGAGCCGGCCAGCGCCGAAGCCGCCGCCACGGTCCGGCCGCTTTGCAGAATCTGAACCTTCACCTCTCCGGGCTGAGAGGTTTTCACCCGGATCTGGATCCTGGCCGGATCGATGGACAGGGTCCGGATCCGGACGCCGTTCACCGGAATATATTCCGCCTCCCCCACCCACAGGGTCACCGGCCGGTAAATCCCCGTGCCGGAGTACCAGCGGCTGTTGGGCTGCTCGCTGTTGCGGGCCATCACCCGGATTTCGTTCTCCGCCTCGAACCGGATCAGATTGGTCAGATCCACGTAGAAGTTGGTATACCCGTAGGCCCGGAAGCCGGCCAGCTCTCCGTTCACGTAAACCTCCGGATTCATGTATACGCCCTCGAACTCCAGCAGCAGCTTCTTTCCCCGCAGGGCCGCGCCGGGAATGAATTTCCGCGTATATTCATAATCTCCGCCGATATACCATCCGATATTCCCCTCGCCCAGGCTGTCCTCCGTCCTGGGCTCGGAAATCATGGCGTCATGCGGAAGATTCACCGTCTTCGCCGGCTCCTCCCGGGTCAGACACCGGACGGTCCATCCATGATTAAAATCCAGCTTTTTCATACGGCTTCCGTTCCTTTCGGTTTGATTCCCTGTTTTTTTGTCTTTTCCGTTCTCCGGATGCTCGATGTCTGTATTGTAAGAAGCAATCCGGAGAATGTCAAACTGTTTTTGCCCGGAGGCGTTTCCTTTTCTTCCGCGGAAGGAAACCGAAAACGCCGGAGCGGTGAATCTCCGCGCGGGGAGCGCCTTTTCCGCCCGCGGATTGAAACTTCCGAAGCGGGCTGATATAATGACCCGGAACCGAACCCCACCGAATCGTAAAGGAGACCGGCATGCTTCGTCTGTCAAATCTGTCCCTGCCCCTGGATTACACGGAGGCCGCCCTGCGGGCCCTGGTGGCGAAAAAGCTGAAAATCTCCCCGGAGCAGCTGACGGGCTGCACCCTCGTCCGCCGCAGCGAGGACGCCCGGGACCCGGGGGACGTGTACGTTGTGGTTTCCGTGGAGCTGTCCGC
>CAZMFY010000302.1:0-2677 GCA_964565635.1 uncultured Oscillospiraceae bacterium | reverse complement strand
ATTACATATCATACCCTGCGGGAGCAGGTGATGGGGGATGAGACCCAGGAGGCCCTGATCCGGGAATACCGGCGGATGCAGATGGAGATGCAGATGAAGGTGCTTGCGGGGCAGCAGACCGATCCGGAGGAGACGCAGCGGTTTACGGCCCTGACGGGGCTGCTTTTTGCCAAGCCGGAGGTGAGCCAGTTTCTGCTTTCGGAGATGCGGCTGCAGCAGACGCTGGCGGATCTGATGAAAATCATCACGGAAGCGACGGGACTGGATATCCAGCTGCCCGCATGAGGGAAAACCATTGAAAGAGAATGAGCGTGAAAAAAACGTAACCTACCGGAGCCTGTACCGGGAACGGGAATACGGCGGATACTGGTACAGCGGCCTGTGGAGGATTCTCCGGCCGCTGCTGGTCGGGCTGACGGTGGCGGTGATCGTCATCGGCCTGATCATGAGCCTGTGGGAACGGGTGTATGACGCGTACATCGGCCCTGTGGCGCCGGAGGACGGGACGGAGGTTTATTTTGCCATCGAGAGCGGCCAGAGCCTGACCCGGGTGGCCAACAACCTGGAGGAGGCCGGCCTGATTCATAACCGGACCGTATTCAAGTACTACTGCGATTTTGCCGGCATGAGCCAGAAGCTGCAGATCGGCCAGTACAGCCTGAAAAGGTCCATGACCATGGCGGAGATTGCGGATCAGCTGACCACCGGGGACGGAAACCCGCTGGTGCGGAATATTACCCTGATCCCCGGAGAAACGGTGGAGGAGTTCGCCGCCAGGCTGGTGAAAAACGGGGTGCTGGCGGGCAGCGACACCTTCCTGGCCAAATGCAGGTCCGGGGCGGATTTCCGGGACTATTACTATATCGCCGATGTTCTGGACGGAGGGACCGCCGCCCAGCGCAAATATGTGCTGGAGGGATATCTGGCCCCGGATACCTATGAGGTGTATGTGACCGCCACGGAGGATGACATCCTGCGGAAGCTGCTGAGCCAGACGGAGGCGGTTTTTCCGGCGGCCTATCAGGAGCGGGCGGCGGAGCTGGGGCTGACCATGGACCAGACCATGACGCTGGCCAGCCTGATCGAAAAGGAAGCGGGCGCCGGCGATTTTGCCCGGGTCAGCGCCGTTTTCCATAACCGGCTGAAGGCGGGCATGAAGCTGCAGAGCGACGTAACGATTCATTATATTACCGGCGTGCGGAAGATGGCCCTGGAGGATGGGGACCTGGCCCTGTCCAGCCCTTACAACACCTATGTGGTGACGGGGCTGCCGGTGGGGCCGATATGCAATCCCTCCCGGGCGGCCATTCAGGCGGCCCTGTATCCGGATGAAACCTACGTGGCGGAGAACTATCTGTATTTCTGCGCCAAGGATCCGGAGTCGGGCACCCTGTATTTTTCCAAGACGCTGGCGGAACACGAGCAGGCGGTGGCGATCTACGCTCCCCTCTGGAAAAAGTACGACCAGGAACGGGGAATACAGTAAAAAAGAAGGATGGGCATGGCAAGAATCAAACGATATGACCTGTATGAGGGGGATGGCGAGATCATCGGCGGGGGAACGGCCTGGAAGGAAGGCGGCGCCCTGCCGGGAAAGCAGCCCCTGGGACGGGACGCGGCGCTGAAGGAGCGGGATGAAGCCGCGGCGGAGGCGGAATCCATTCTGGCCCGGCGCCGGAGATATTTTCCGGAGAATGAGGCGGTGGACGACCCGGAGGTTCCCGACAGCCTCTTCGACGATTTTGACCGCTTTCAGCCCGAGCGGCCCGCGCCGCCCCGGAAAAAGAAAAAACGGCTGCGCCACAGAAATGCCTGGATCACCCTGATGATCCTGTCCGCGGCCGGGATCCTGGGCTGCGCCTTTCTGCTGGTGCCCCAGCTGACGGGAAGCCTGTATCGCTTCATGCCCAATGTGGCCTTCGCCAACGGGAATCTGATGGTGTATGAGCCCCAGCGGGAGGAGCTGCTGCGGGCCCGGGTGCAGGAGGTCTTTTCGGGAAAGATCTATCAGGGCGTGTATATCGACGGGGTGCATGTGGGCGGCATGACGGCGGCCCAGGCGGAGGAAGCCCTGGAAAGCGGCCGGGAGAGCGAAAAAGCGGATTTTGATATCGTCATTACCGTCGGCAACCAGAGCTGGCATGTGATTCCGGAACGGGTGCCCGTGACGCGGAACGTCCGGGAAACCGTTTCCCGGGCGCTGGCGCTGGGTCGGGGCAACACTCCGGGCCTCCGGGGCACGGGGCGCACCCCCTTCCAGGAACGGGTGGAGCAGGTGACTTCCCTGCGGAACGCGCCGGTCTCCCTGGAGACGGAGACCACCTGGGACCACGCGGCGCTGAAGGCGCTGTGCGAAGGAATCTCCAATTACGTGAACCGGGATCCGGTGAACAGCACCGTCGCCTCCTTTGACTTCGGCACAAAGCAGTTTACCTTTACGGAGGACCGGGTCGGAGCCTATCTGGACGCGGAAGACCTGTTTCAGAAAGCTGCGGACATGCTGGACCGGGGAGATTATTTCAATACGCTCTTCGTGACCCCGGAGAAACGGCTGGCGGACGTGACCAGGACGGAGCTGATGAACAGCTTCGGACTGATTTCCGCCTATACCACCAAGACCACCTCCAACAAGAACCGGAATACGAATATCCGGCTGAGCGCCCAGGCCATTAACGGA
>CAZMFY010000301.1:0-2689 GCA_964565635.1 uncultured Oscillospiraceae bacterium | reverse complement strand
CTTCTCCAGCGTGTTGTCATGAAAACGTCCTCAGCTGGTTATTCGTTGATGGAGGTGGTGGAGGTGCTGCGGGAGGCCGGCGCGGAAGTGCTGGGCATTGTGAGCATCTTTACCTACGGAATGAAGAAGGGGATCGAGCGGCTGGCGGCGGCCGGGGTCAGGAACGTCAGCCTGACAAATTTCGACGTGATCGCGGAGGAGGCGGCGAAGGAAGGCTACATTCAGCCGGAGGACGTGCGCCGGCTCATTGCCTTCCGGAACAACCCTTCTGATGAATCCTGGCGAACCCTTTAACGCGCGCCTCCGCAGACGAAGGGCGCGGAGCTGTGCCCGGGCTGCATGCGGGCATGCCGACTGATCATAAACCGTAAGGAGAAGAAGCCATGCGCAGTATTCTGGATATTCCGGATCTGTCCCTTTCAGAACTGGATGCGCTGATGGACCGGGCGGAGGATATCATCGCTCACCCGGACGATTACGCGGAGGCCTGCCGGCGCAAAAAGCTGGCAACCCTTTTCTTTGAACCCAGCACCCGGACCCGTCTGAGCTTTGAGGCGGCCATGTATGAGCTGGGGGGCCGGGTGATCTCTGTAGCCGGGGCGGACGCCAGCTCCGCGGCGAAGGGGGAGAGCATCGCGGATACGGTGAAGACCGTTTCCTGCTACGCGGACATCATTGCCATGCGTCATCCCAAGGAGGGCGCGGCCCGGGTGGCGGCGCTGAACGCTTCCGTGCCGGTGATTAACGCCGGGGACGGAGGCCACAGCCATCCCACCCAGACGCTGGCGGATCTGCTGACCATCCGGCGGGAGAAGGGCCGCTTTACCGGGCTGACGGTAGGCCTGTGCGGCGACCTGAAATTCGGACGTACGGTCCATTCCCTGATCAACGCCCTGAGCCGGTACGAGGGGGTCCGCTTCGTGCTCATCAGCCCGGAGGAGCTGAAGGTGCCTTCCTACGTAAAAAGCGAAGCGCTGAAGAAGAAAAACATTCCCTATACCCAGGTGCAGGATCTGGAATCCGTCATCGGGGATCTGGATATTCTCTACATGACCCGGGTTCAGCGGGAGCGCTTTTTCAACGAGGAGGATTATCTTCGCCTGAAGGACAGCTATATTCTGACCCCGGAGAAATTAAAAAAAGCCCGGCAGGATCTGTGCGTGATGCACCCCCTGCCGAGAGTGAATGAAATCTCCGTGGCGGTGGATCAGGATCCCAGGGCCTGCTATTTTAAGCAGGTGCTGAACGGAAAATTCATGCGGGAAGCTCTGATTCTGATGCTGCTGGGTCTGTGAGGCAAGGAACCCGCGATGGGCCGGGGCCCGCTCTTCCGGGGGCCGCGGCCCGCTGTCAGGCGCCGAACCGACGGTCTATGACCTCCACCGCTTCCTCCCAGGTATTTACCCGGATCATGCCGTGGGCTTCCGCGTCATAGAAGCGGTTGTGGGCGGCGGTGAATAGGATCTTTTTATAGTCACCGCCTTCCAGATTATGGATGCCGTCATCAATCAGCACATCCCCCCGGATCAGCTGCTTCCGGCCGGTCAGGATCACCTGGCTCCAGGTGAGAAAGGGAAAGTACCGAAAGAGCAGCCGATTCATTTTTTCTTCCACATGCTCCGGCTCCGTGGCTGTGACCACATAGACCTCGTGGCCTTCCGCCATGAAATGCCGGAGGGCTTCCGCCGCTCCCGGCATGGGCTCGACGCTCTCCCAGAAGCCCGGCTCATAGGTTACGTCATAGACCTCTTTCCGGGTCAGCCCCGGATAGGCTTTGGCCACGTTCCAGTCTACAATATCCTCCAGGGTTGCCTGCCGGCCGAATTTTTCGTTCACCCGGTTCACCCAGGCCTTCAGCAGCTGCTCGAGGGTGTCATCCATATCGACGAGAATTCTCATGTGATCAAGCTCCGTTCCATGTACAGGGGAGAAGATGCCCCACCGATCCGTCCTGCCTGACCAGGGCGGGCATGCTGCGGTCTGACGTTATCGGGCAGATGATCCCCTGCCCGGAAAGAATATCATCAGGGCCATATACCGGGTGCCGTTCTTTCCGGAAGCCAGTCTGTTCTACTTTTGCGCAAATGTCAAGTATTTTTTGAAAGAAGGTTTCTGCTGTGAAAAAGCGTTTTGTTTCCCTGCTGATCCTCCTGTGTCTCCTGTGCTTCCAAGCGGCTTTCCAGGCTGCGCCGGCGCGGGCGGAAGCGCTCTTTCCGGACGCGGCCGGGGATGTTTACGTCTGTTTCGGAAGCTATCCCCAGTGGATCGACGGAGGAAACCCCAAAGAAGAGACATGGAACTGGTCCCGGAACAAGCTGCTGACCAATCCCCCGGAGGTGGCGCCGTCTCCCATTCTCTGGCGGGTGCTGGAATGCACGGAGGATCAGGCGCTTCTCCTCAGCGAGTATGTGCTCTTTGCCCATCCGGTGCACACGAACGTCTCGGAATATAAAACCATCGGCGCTAGCTTTGAAAAAACCCAGCTGAGCCAGCTTCTGAACGGGACCTTTCTTTCGGAAGCCTTTACCCCGGAAGAGCAGGCGCTGATGCTTGAAAACGAGGCGGGATGCCGGGTTTCGCTGCTGACCGCGAAGGAGCTGAACAATAAGGCCTACGGGCTTGGAACAAAAGCCACGCGGAAGGCCTGGGCCACGGAGTACGCGATTCGTGTCACCGATGTTTTTGTTTA
>CAZMFY010000300.1:0-2712 GCA_964565635.1 uncultured Oscillospiraceae bacterium | reverse complement strand
AGAACAGGGGGTAGTGCGCTTCCTTCTCGATGCCGAAGGTTTCCTGCAGGTATTTTTTGCAGGCGGCCTTCCCCTTCATGTGGTTCACGTCGAAATGCGCCGGCAGCCGGCTGTCCTTCGCCGGATCGTAGTGATCCATGTCTATGCCGTTGAGAATGCCCCGCAGCTTGTTGTCCACCATATGGGCCACGCCCTCCAGCCCCATGCCGTACCGGTGATGGTGCAATTCCCTCGCGTAGGTGGGAGAAACGGTGGACACCGCGTCCGCCATCAGCATGGCGCCCTTCATCAGGTTCACGTCGTGGCGCCCCTCGAATTCATAGCCCAGGCCCCCGTCGTACCAGCCCGCCGGCAGCGCAAAGGTGGTCTGCAGCTCCCAGGCGCTGAACTGTCCCTGATAGGCGATGTTGTGGATGGTAAAGACGGTCCGGATGTTCTTCAGCTCCGGCCGGAGCACCTGCTCGTTCTTCAGGTAGATGACGGAGAGGGCCGTCTCCCAGTCGTTGCAGTGCAGGATCTCCGGCAGCGGGCCCAGCTCCGGCAGCAGATCCACAACCGCCTTGCTGAACATCGCGAAGCGCACCTTGTCGTCGTCATATCCGTACAGCCTGGGGCGGTCGAAGAAGGGATCGTATCGGACGAACCAGACGGGCACCCCGTCCCGGTCCCCCCTGTACAGCTCGCATTCGTATTTCCTCTCTCCCAGGACCACCGTCACGTTCTTTGCGAATTCCAGCTCCTGCCTGAAATGGGCCCATACGCACTGGTACAGCGGGGTCACGATGGCCGGCTCGTCTCCTGCCTTTTTCAGGGCCGGCGGCAGGGAAAAGGCTACGTCCGCCAGCCCGCCGCTCTTGCTGAAGGGGGCACATTCACTGGTCGCAAAAAGAATTCGCATGTTTCATTTTCTCCTCATCTGTTTTTCCGCGCTGCACCGGACCCTTTCCGGACAACGCAGCTTTGGAAAATTGTATCATAAAGTCCCCTGTTCCGCAACTGTTCGGCCGCTGTAAAAAGGGCGCAGCCGCCGCTGTAAAAAAGGGTGCAAAAACCCCTCCGGCATTAGCCGGAGGGGATGGGCGGAAATCAGAAGCTGTAGGAATCCTTCAGCTGGATATCCTTGTAGCGGTGCATGCCGGTTCCCGCGGGAATCAGCTTGCCCAGAATGACGTTTTCCTTCAGGCCGATCAGCGGGTCCACCTTGCCGTGGATCGCCGCTTCCGTCAGCACCCGGGTGGTCTCCTGGAAGGAGGCCGCGCTCAGGAAGCTTTCCGTGGCCAGGGACGCCTTGGTGATGCCCAGCAGAATCCGCTTGGCGATGGCCGGGGTCTTTCCCTCGAGAATCGCCTGCTGGTTGGCTTCCTCGAACCGGAAGATATCCACCAGGGATCCGGGCAGCAGGTTGGTGTCTCCGCTGTCTTCGATGCGCACCTTCCGCAGCATCTGGCGGATAATGATCTCGATATGCTTGTCGCTGACGCCCACGCCCTGGAGGCGGTATACGCTCAGCACTTCCCGCAGCAGATATTCCTGCACGGCCTTCACGCCCAGAATCCGCAGCAGGTCGTGGGGATTGATGGAGCCTTCCGTCAGCTCGTCGCCGGCATCCACATGATCCCCTTCCTGCACCTTCAGGCGGCTTCCGTAGGTGATCTGGTAGCTCTTCTGATCGTTGGGATCCTCGTCGGAGGTGATGACTAGCAGATGCTTCTTCTTCGTTTCCTGCATGGACACCACGCCGGAGATCTCCGCCAGAATCGCGTCGCGCTTGGGCTTCCGGGCTTCGAACAGCTCCTCAACCCGGGGAAGACCCTGGGTGATGTCGTCCGCGCCGGCGATACCGCCGGTATGGAAGGTCCGCATGGTCAGCTGGGTGCCGGGCTCGCCGATGGCCTGCGCCGCGATGATGCCGACCACCTCGCCCACGTCCACCTTGCCGCCGTGAGCCATGTTCTCGCCGTAGCAGCGGGCGCATACGCCGTTCTCGGTCCGGCAGGTCAGCACGCTGCGCACCGGCACTCTGGTCAGCCCCGCCGCCACGATTTCCTTGGCCTTCTTATAGTCGATGGGCTCGTTGAGGTGCACCAGCACCTGACCGGTGGCGGGATCCAGAATGTCCTCCGCCGCGGTCCGGCCCCGGAGGCGGTCCTCCAGGCTTTCCACGCTCTGGCGCCCGATCATCAGCTCGCTGACGATAATGCCGCGAACCTTCTCGTTCCTGGATTCGAAGCAGTCCTCCTCCCGGACGATCACCTCCTGGCTGACGTCCACCAGCCGGCGGGTCAGATATCCGGAGTCCGCCGTCCGCAGGGCGGTATCCGCCAGGGACTTCCGGCTGCCGTGAGAGCTCAGGAAGAATTCCAGCACGGTCAGGCCTTCGCGGAAGTTCGCCCGGATGGGCAGCTCGATGGTCTTACCGGTAGGAGACGCCATCAGGCCGCGCATGCCGGCCAGCTGGGAAACCTGCTGGCTGGAACCGCGGGCGCCGGAATCGGTCATCATCCGGATGGGGTTGAATTTGTCCAGGTTCGGCAGGATCTGCTCCCGCAGCTCCGCCGTGCAGTCGCCCCAGATCTTGATGACCCGGCTGTAGCGCTCGTCCTCGCTCAGCAGACCGCGGCGGAACATGCCGTTCACCTTCCGGACCTCTTCGTCCGCCGCCAGCATGCTCTCCTTGGTCGGGGGCACCTTGATGTCGGAAACGGAAACGGT
>CAZMFY010000299.1:0-2744 GCA_964565635.1 uncultured Oscillospiraceae bacterium | reverse complement strand
TCCGGGACACGGGCATCGGCAAGGAAGGATATTCCATCATCGGCCAGGGCCGGATCGATGAGATTCTTTCCCGGAAGGGGGAGGACCGCCGGCTGGTGTTTGAGGAAGCGGCCGGCATCGTGAAGTTTCGGGCCCGGAAGGAAGAGGCGGACAGGAAGCTGGCCCGGACCCAGGATAATCTGAGCCGGGTGGACGATCTGCTGGATGAGCTGAAGCGGCGGCTGGAGCCCCTGGAGGATGAGGCGAAGAATGCCCGGGTCTATCTGGCGCTGAGCGCGGAGCTGAAAACGCTGGATCTGAATCTGTTCCTGGTGCGCAGCGACCGGATGGAGGCAAAGCTGCGGGATCTGGACAGCGAACTGCAGGGCATGCAGGCGGTGCTGGAACAGACGGAAGCGGCCATTGGGGAAAAGGCGGAACGCCGGGATGCCCTGCAGGCGGAGATTGCCGCCCTGGATGAGAAGATCTCGGAGGCGCATCAGGCGGTGCTGGCGGGGATGGACGCCCTGCACCGGGCGCAGGATGAATCCGGCCGGATGGCGGAAAGAAGGAACCGCCGGCAGGAGAACCGGGAAAGGCTGGAGGCGGATCGGGAAGCGGCGGACCGCCGGCTGGAGGAGCTGGCCGCCCTCTTCGCGGAAAGCGAGACCGGCTCGGAGGCCCGGTCCCGGCTGATCGGGGAGAAGGAAACCGAACTGGCGGAAGCCCGGCGGGCGGAAGCGGAAGCCCGGCGGGAGGAAAGCGCCCGGGAGGAGGCGCTGGAAGCCCAGCAGGCGGCCGTGGTGGAACAGATGAATTTGAAGGCGGCGGCCCTGAGCAATCAGACCCGCCTCAAAACCATGCTGTCCGCCATGGAATCCCGGCTGGAAGAGGTAACCGCCTCCTGCCAGGAGATGCGGCGGGAATCGGCGGAGAAGGATCAGGCCGTGGAAACCGCCCGGCAGATGCTGGAACGGGAGGAAGCGCTTCAGCGGGAGAAGACGGAAGCCTGGCAGGAGACCACGGCGCAGCTGAATCGGGCGGACGCGCTGGTGATTGAGGCCCGGCAGGCCTATGACCGGAAGCTGGCGGAGCTGCGAGACATGGAATCCCGCCGGAAGCTGCTTTCGGAAATGTCCAAGGAGATGGAGGGATACAACCACTCGGTGCGGGCCGCCGTCAAGCGGGCCCGGGAGCGGGCCCTCCCCGGCGTTCACGGCGTGCTGAGCCAGCTGCTGCAGGTGCCCAGGGAATACGAAACGGCGCTGGACATGGTGCTGGGCGCGGCCCAGCAGAATATTGTGACGGAGGACGAGGAAACTGCCAAGCAGCTGATCGACTATCTGCGCCAGAATCATCTGGGGCGGGCGACCTTCCTGCCGGTGACGGCGGTCAAATCCCGGACGCTGGACAGCCGGGAGCGGGAAGTGCTGTCCATGCCCGGCTGCCTGGGCGTGGCCTCCGAGCTGGTGGGCTTTGATCCCCGGTTCCGGGGCGTGGTGGAAAACCTGCTGGGCAGAACGCTGATCGCGGACACCCTGGATCACGGAATCGCCATCATGCGGCGGGGCCGCCATGCCTTCCGGCTGGTAACCCTGCAGGGGGACGTCATGCATTCCGGCGGTTCCATGACCGGCGGATCCGTATCCTCGAAGAATGTAAACCTGTTCTCCCGGGAACGGGAGCTGAAGGAACTGACGGAAAAGCTGGAGGGGGGCCGGACGGAGCTGGAGGGGCTGCAGACGGCCATGCGGGACGGACAGCGCGCCAAGGATGATCTGAAGCTGGCCGTGGCGGCGGCGCTGGAAGCCCTGCATCAGCAGGAGATCGCCGTGGCCCGGGAGACGGAGCATCTGCAGAACGCGGAAGCGGACCGGACCGGACACGTCATGCGCCTTTCGGAGACCGAAGCGGCCCGGGAGCAGCTGATGGAATCCATGAACCAGATCGAGGAGCAGCTGTCCCTTGCCGCAGGAAGCCAGGCGGGAGAGGGTGCTTCCCAGGAGGAGCTGTCCCGGGAGACCGCCCGGCTGCAGGGGCTGCTGGCGGAAGCGAGAAAGCAGGCGGAGGAAGCCGCGGAGGCAACCGTGGCCCTGACCCTGGCGCTGAACGACCTGCGCCATGAGGCGGAAACCTTCCAGCGGGATCGGGACCGCTACCGGCAGGAGCGGGAACGGATGGAAGCGGAACAGGCCCGGCGCGCCGGGGAGCTGGCCGCCATGGAAAAGGAGGAGGCCTCCGACGCCCTGGAGGCGGAGCGCCTGGCGGCGGCGGAGGAAACCGCCCGGCAGGATCAGGCGCGCCGGGAGGCTGTGATCCGCGCCCTGGAGGAGAACCGGGGCGGACGGCAGGCTTCCCTGCGGGAGGTGCTTTCCGAGGTGGAAGGGCTGCATCAGTCCTTTAACCGGGATACGGACAGGACCCACCGGCTGGAGCTGAACCGGACCCGGACGGACGGGGATCTGAAGGTGCTGCGGGACCGGATCTGGAACACCTACCAGATGACCTACGCCATGGCGGAGGAATTCCGCCAGACGGAAGGCTTCAACGTGGCGGAAGCGGACCGCCGGGCGGCCCAGATTTCCGCGGAGATCCGGGCCCTGGGCGTCGTGAACGTCAAGGCCGTGGAGGAATACGCGGACACGAAGGCCCGGGTGGATGAGCTGAGCGGGCAGCGGGAGGATCTGGAGAAGGCGGAAAAGGATCTGAGTGATCTGATCGAACGGCTGCTCCGGCAGATGGAATCCACCTTTGTGGAGAACTTC
>CAZMFY010000298.1:0-2757 GCA_964565635.1 uncultured Oscillospiraceae bacterium | reverse complement strand
AGGTTCCAGGCGTCGCCGCCTCGCTCCAGTCGGTAAAGTTCAGGGTGATGACATCGCCGGTTTCGTCGGTCACCTCATATTCAGCCTCGGCAACAGTATCGCTTACGTAGGATCCGTCCTCAGATTCCTCCGTTTTGAGCATGAGTCCTGCCCAGTACCGGGTCGCGTGCTCCACCGCGTTGATCTTCACGGAGAAGGGGGCTTTGAAGCCGATCTCCCCGATATCTTCCGCCAGGGTCACATTCCCCAGCTTCGGCGACGGATCCACGTCAAAGAAGAGGTAGGTGGGTTCGGACCAGAGGCCGTCCTGCCGAACGGTGATCCTGGCCTTCCACGCCCCCGCATACAGCTCGCAGGTGCAGCGCAGGGAGCTGACCGGATCATGCGGCCCGGGATCGCCGTACTGGGATTCCGAATCCACAAACTGGCGCTCGTTCCACGCGCCGGCTTCGCCCCACCATCCGGCGTCATCCCTGAACCAGACCGTGGCCTGGATCACATCATAGGGCTGGGCGGTGACGAACCAGAGGGGTTGCGCGGTTTCCGGCTGCTCCGGATCCACGGTGACCGACGGCGCCGCCGGCCGGGCCGGATTCGTCACAAGGTTGAGGTTCACGGACCGGACGTTATCCTCGTAGGTATCGCCTCCGGCGGAAATATACATCCAGTAATGTCCGCTGTCGGAGAGCAGATCTCCCTGGATGATGAAGGTTCCTGCGCGCTCAAGCGATGCTTCGAAGAGGATCGGGTCGTCCTCCTCATCATCCGCATCCAGATCCTGGATCTGCAGCGTGATATGCTGGTTCTCCACACCCTCCAGGGGCGTCCACGAAAGGGCATAGGTCTGCCCCGCCGTCCAGGGATCCGGGATCTCCAGGCTGATTGGATAGATCCCGTTTTCGGCCTGGATCCGGATATCCTCCAGGGCGACCGCCGGGGACCAGACGCCGTTGAACCGGCCCCAGACCTCCCCGCTCAGGATGCCGGCGTTCGCCGTGGGCAGCGTCTCCGTGTTGCCCTGGGTGCAGTAGGTCCAGGGGGGATTCGTGCCCCACAGCTCCTCTCCCGTGCTGGTCGTCATCCACAGATGATCCGCCACCGCGTCCGCGCCGGGGATCGTATAGGTCAGGGCCTCCCCCGTCATCACCTCGCTGCCGGAGACCGTCACCGAGGCGGCGGGCAGGTCCCGGCTCTGCAGGGTGAAGGCCGCCGAGGCCACCACCGGGTCCGTATCGGGGTCGGGATACTGGCCCTGCATCTCGTAGAGCCAGACTTCATAATCCCCCGCCTCCAGGAATGCGAGTCCCATGTAGGTCTCGGTGTCGTTCATATAGTCATCCCAGGGGCCCATTTCCGGCCCGTTCGGCCCGTCAAGCCACCAGAACTCCATATAGCGCCGGGCCGGCTCCACGCCGGAGACGGTCACCGTCACATCCCCGCCGATGTAGCCGTCGGTGGAGACCGAAATGGCGGGTTTCTCCGCATCCGCGGCCACCGCCAGCCGGCCGGTCTCGCCCAGGAGGTCGATGATCTCCGGGTCATAGGTATAGGTGATGTCTCCGCCGGCGGTCGCGTAGATATACTCCTGATCGGAGACCTTCTCCGTATATCCGTTCAGGAACAGGCCGCCGGAGGCTCCCACGGTGCCGGCGTCGCTGTTGGTGATGTCAGCCATGTAGTGCCGGCCGCCCATGGTCACGATGTTCCACATGTGAGGGCCTTCGCCGGTGCCGCCGGCCATGATGCCGGAGACGCTGATCACGGAGGTGCCGCTGAAGCTGCTCTCGTCGCACAGGAACTGGAAGGCCTTGGAGTAGCCCTCGCAGACCACCTTGGTGGAATCGTCCCCGTCAAAGACGTTGACCAGCTGCCAGGGGTCGCCGTAGGCCGCGCCATTGTTCACTGCGTCATGGTTGTAATCCACATGATCGCAGATATACTTCTTGTAGGCCTGCAGCTTGTGCAGGTCGGTTTTGTCCGCGTTGCTGTCCACCACGCTGCGGGCGTTTTCCGCGGCCGTGACGGCCCGGGCGCCGTAGGAGGTGTCCAGGGCGTATCCGCCGGAGGCGTGATTTACGGCATAGTCGGAGGAAACCTTATAGGAGAAGGTCAGCGTCCCATTCTCATAATCCTCGAAATGCACCGTGTTTCCGTCGGAGGAGTAACCCGCGCCGGAATAGTTGCTTCCCGCTGTTTTGTCATACCAGTACAGATCATAGGGCAGATTGTACAGCAGGGAGTCGTTCACCAGCTCGAAATCAAAGGCGGTGAGCTCCTCGAAAGCGTCAAAGGCGGCGTCGTTCCAGGCGCCGGTATCATAGTTGTAGATATACTCCACGCCCAGCTCTTCGGCGGTATAAGAGCCGTCCTCGTAGATATCCTTCAGCGGAATCTGGAACTGGGTGCTGTCCAGCTGCCCCGCCGCGGCCTGCTGAATCTTTTCCTTCAGGAGGTCATAGACCAGCGCCTCCCGGCCTGTGAGCTGGTCTCTGCTCACGGTTCCCCGGGGCTTCGGGGGCGTCAGCTTCCGGCCGGTCATGACCTGGGTGATAAACCCGGCCGCGGCCTGGGCGTCGGTGATGGCCGGGGTGACGGACTCCGCCGCCTGCGCGGGGACTTCCGCCACATACTCCGCCGGCTCCGCCGCCGCGAAGGCGGCGCCCAGGGCCAGACAGAGGCACAGGGCCCAAAGGATCAGCTTGTTCCGGATTCCTGCGTTCTGATTCATCTTTTTCTCTCCTTCCGAGACTAAATGCG
>CAZMFY010000297.1:0-2800 GCA_964565635.1 uncultured Oscillospiraceae bacterium | reverse complement strand
GGCTCCCTCCGATATGCAGACCATTGACAGCATCATGGAGAGCGGCTCCGGGCTCATCACGGTCAACACCCATACGGACCAGGAAGAAGTGGCCCGGATGATGAGCAAATACAACCTGCTGGCCATTCCGGTGGTGGATGGGGATAACCGGATGGTGGGAATCGTTACCTTCGACGACGCCATGGACGTTCTGGAGGATGAAACCACCGAGGACATGGAGATCATGGCCGGTATGACCCCCAGCGACAAGACCTATCTGCGGTCTTCTCCCTGGGACCTGTTCCGGCACCGGATCCCCTGGCTGGCGCTTCTGATGGTATCCGCTACGTTCACGGGGCTGATTATTACCAGCTTCGAGGAAGCGCTGGCGGCGCAGGTGGCGCTGACGGCTTTCATTCCCATGCTGATGGATACGGGCGGCAATTCCGGCAGCCAGAGCTCGGTGACCATCATCCGTGCGCTGAGCCTGAATGAGCTGGAGTTTGCCGATCTGCCGAAGGTGGTCTGGAAGGAAATCCGGACTGCGGTGATGTGCGGAATCGCCTTGGCGGTTCTTTGCTTTGGAAAGATTATGCTGGTGGACCGGCTGATGCTGGGCAATGACGAAATATCGGTGCTGGTGGCGGCGGTGGTCTGCCTGACCATGGCCATTACGATTCTCTGCGCAAAGATCGTGGGCTGCTCGCTGCCCATGCTGGCGAAGAAGCTGGGCTTCGATCCGGCCGTCATGGCCAGTCCCTTTATTACCACCATCGTGGACGCCCTGAGCCTGCTGGTCTATTTCAGCATCGCGAAGGTGCTGCTGCATCTGTAAGGACGCATGAGTCCCGCGGCCTGCATCGGGCGGCGGTGAAAACATAGAAACAACGGAGGAGTCCAGATGGCATCCAGTACGGCTAAAAACACCTTATACAACGTGGCGTACAGGATGTTCTCCGTACTGCTGCCGCTGGTAACAGCCCCATACCTTTCCCGGACCGTAGGTCCGGAAGGGGTGGGGCTTTATTCGCGGGCCTGGAGCATCAGCTATATTTTCTGCCTGGTGGCAATGCTGGGCCTGAACGATTACGGCGTACGGGCCATTGCCCGGGTGCGGGATGATCAGAACCAGCTGAACCGGACCTTTTCCGCCATCTGGCAGATGCAGCTGCTGGTGGCCGGGGCCACGCTGGCCGCCTGGTTCGGATACGTGTTTCTGGTGGCGGGAGAGGAAAGAATCGTGGCCTTTCATCTGACCATGATGAGCGTCAGCTGCCTGGTCAGCTTTGACTGGTGCCTGATGGGACTGGACATCTTCCGGCCGATTGCCCTGAGAAACACGGTTGTGAAGAGCGTGGCGGCGGTCTGCGTATTCCTCTTCGTCCGGGAGAAGAATGATATCTGGATTTACGGACTGGTCTGGAGCCTGGCAACCCTGATCGGAAATCTGAGCTGCGTGCCGGGGCTGAGAAGGCGGGTGCGGTACATCCGGGTTCCCATGCGGGAGAGCCTGAAGCATCTGAAGCCCTGCGCGGTGCTCTTTATCAGCGTGATGGCGGTCAGCGTATACCGGACGATGGACAAGGTCATGGTCAGTTCGCTGGCGGGGCTTGAGCAGAACGGGCAGTATGAAAACGCAGAGAAGATCATCTACTGCCTCAGCGGATTTATCAGCGCCGTGGGAACGGTCATGATGCCGAAGATCAGCCATATGCGGCAGCAGGGGAAGTTTGCGGAGATCCGGGAGCACATCGACCGGAGCATGAACCTGATCCTCTGCATGGTCTGCGCCCTGGCCTTTGGGGCGGCGTCTGTGGCGGACCGGTTTTCGGTTCTTTTTTACGGCGCGGATTTCGCGGAGGCGGGGAGACTGATGGCCCCCCTGGCCTTTACGCTGATCATGATCGGCTTTGCCAACGTGGTGAGAACCCAGTGGGTTCTGCCCCAGGGGAGGGACGAGATTTTTGTCAGGAGCGTCTGTGCCGGAGCGGTGGTGAATCTGGCGGTCAATCTGATGCTGATTCCCCGGCTTCAGGCCATGGGCGCGGTCATCGGAACCCTGATGGCGGAGATGACGGTGCCCCTGGTTCAGTATCTTATGCTGCGGAAGGAGCTGCCCTACAGGCGCTTTCTCGGATATACCGGAATCTATATGATGATCGGGACGGCCATGCTGCTGTGCGTCAGAGGAATCGGAAGGGCGGTTCAGGACCTGGGGTGGATCGGCCTGGGAATTCAGGTCTGCGCCGGGATGCTGGTTTACGGAGCGCTGACCATTCTATACTGGAAGGCAGCGGGAAGAAAAATTCCGCTGGCGGGAAGAAAAAAGAAGCGGAGCACCTGAAGGGTCTTTGGGCGAAACGGAGGGAAGGGAAAGGGCGAATGCGCCCGGAAAGTGATAATGGTCTCCCCGGAGATTCAGTCAAAGGTCCCGGGGAAGGATGCAAAAAGACTT
This sequence comes from uncultured Oscillospiraceae bacterium, assembly GCA_964565635.1. Lineage (GTDB taxonomy): Bacteria > Bacillota > Clostridia > Christensenellales > Aristaeellaceae > Aristaeella. The sequence continues at coordinate 366 of CAZMFY010000297.1, read as the reverse complement.
CCGGGGAATTCAAAAAAGCTGTTGACAGAGGGCAGGGGGAGTGATATAATCCACTTCTGTCAGCGGAAGTTCCCAGGGACTTGCGCAAGCGCCTAAGCCCTTTGGAGAAGCCGTCCTATGGCTTGCGCCTGTAGCTCAGTTGGATAGAGCAACGGCCTTCTAAGCCGTGGGCCGGGGGTTCGAGCCCCTCCAGGCGCGCCATCATATGGTGGGTATAGCGTAGTTGGTTAACGCGTCAGATTGTGGCTCTGAAGACCGTGGGTTCGAGTCCCACTACTCACCCCATTTTTTCTGGTTTTCTTGTTCTGGCAGATTTACCTACGTTGGGGTGTAGCCAAGTGGTAAGGCACGGGACTTTGACTCCCG
>CAZMFY010000296.1:0-2829 GCA_964565635.1 uncultured Oscillospiraceae bacterium | reverse complement strand
TCTTATCGCCGATCATTTCCCGGAACAGGGCTTCCATGCTGCGGCGAATGACAAAGACCACCTTGTTGAAGCCGGCCTCCACCGCGTCGTGGATAGAATACTCCATCAGGATTTCCCCGTTGGGGCCGATCCGGTCAATCTGTTTGTTTCCGCCGTAGCGGGAGCCCAGGCCAGCGGCCATAATCAGAAGCGTCGTATTCATGGGTTGTCACTCCTCCTCCTTCTTCTCCGGGGGGTATTTATTTCCTCCGGGGCCAGCCGCTGAGGCGGCGCAAAGCCCTGGGTGGAATCACCTTTAAACAGCACGGTCACCGTGCGCAGCAGCAGCTTTATATCCAGCCAGATGGAAAAGCTTTCGATATACATCAGGTCCAGCATCAGCTTATCCTCCGGCGTCGTATTGTACCGGCCTTCAATCTGGGCGTATCCGGTGATGCCGGCCTTCATCTTCTCCCGGTATACAAATTCCGGGTAGGTCTCCTTGTACCGGCCGATATTGGCCAGCATCTCCGGCCGGGGGCCCACGAGGCTCATCTCGCCTTTAAGCACGTTGATAAACTGGGGGATTTCGTCCATGCGGAAGCGGCGAAGCACCGTGCCGACCCGGGTCACCCGGGGATCATTCACGGCGGTGGAAACCTGATTGTCGTGCAGAGAGGCATCCATCTTCATCGTCCGGAATTTCCAGATGGTAAACTCTCTGCCCCGGATGGTCAGCCGCTTCTGGCGGAAGAAAACCGTTCCCCCGTCCTCCGCTTTGATGGCCAGCGCAACAATTCCCATCAGGGGGGAGAGGACCAGCAGGCAGAAGGCGGAGATCAGAATGTCCCCCGACCGTTTCACAAACCGCTGGTAGAAGGACATTTTATAGAATTCCATTTCCAGGAAGGGCGCGTCGTCCACAATGGCCGGACGGGAGTTGCAGAGAATCGTCTCCTGCAGCTGCGCCTTGCAGAAAATATCCTTCCGTCGGTCATAGCCCATTTTCAGCAGCAGCACCTTATCCTTCTCGGGAATTTCCCCCAGGAAGATCACTTCCGCCTCATCCATGCGTGCTCCCAGGTCCGGGGCGGAATAAAGCGCACAGTCCTCCACCGACCACTGAAGGCGGTATCGGCCGATCTTGGCCCGCAGGGAGTCCTCCTGTTCGGGCGCGCCCAGAACCAGCAGGACCTTCCGGGGCGGATTGAACCGGAAATAGAGATCGTTGCCCACCCGGACAAAGAGGATGATAATGCCAATCTGAAGGACCATGGCCAGCAGCAGATACAGGGCGTCCACCCCGAAAAGCACCAGATGGTCGTTATAATTGTCGTTGACGTTCATGATTTCCATCTGAACATAGGCGACCACATCCGTGATCACCGTTCCGGTCACCAGGGCGGAGATCACAGGCTTGGACTTTTTCCGGCCCACGTCAAAGCCGCCGTAAACCGCGTGCATGGCGACGATCAGCACGCCGAAGGTCAGCAGCGTGGTGGCCAGGGTTCTGTTCAGATGGCGAAGATAGATGTTGGGAATGGACAGACAGGCAAAAAAAACAACGGCCAGCATCCCGTAGAGAAGAACTGTCATCGCGCCAATCGCCAGATCCGATTTGACCTGATGAAAGGAACGCGTTTCAACTGCCACGGGACTCCGCCTCCTTATAATCAAACTCCGATTATGATAGCATAGAAGAACCGGCCTGTCAATTTCTACCTGCGGCGGTTCGGCCGTTTTCTTCCCGAATCGGTGCGTCCCCGCCCTGTGACGCCCCGATGTCCGCTCCGGGCGTTTCCGGTTCTCTTCCCGCGGCCCTTCCGCCGCGCTTCCCTGCCGCAGGCCGTCTTTCCCAGCCCGGCCCGGTCCTCAGCGCTCCGGGAGCCCTTCGGCCCCTGTTCCGATAAAGGGGGCGGTCCCTCCCGGAACCGCCCCTCCGTCTTTTCTTTGTCCGATCATCCCAGGATAACTTCCACCCGGTGGAGGCCGCCGGCCTGCGCGGGGATTACGTTTCCCCCGATCTTCCGGCCGTCCAGGGTCATTTCCCGGAGGCCCCGGCATACATGGTCCGGGTTTTTGACGGTGATCTCATAAACCGCGCCCCGGAACCGCCTGGTGACCGTGTACCCGTCCCAGCCGTGCGAAATGCAGGGGTCGATCCTCAATCCGTCCCAGTCCGGCTTAATTCCCAGAATATAATTGCTGATTACGTAGAAGTTCCATGCGGCCGTTCCCGTCAGCCAGGAGTTTTTCGCCTGCCCAAAGTTCGCCGCGTCCTTTCCGGCGATCATCTGGCTGTAGACATAGGGCTCCATCCGATGCACGTCTGAGATTTCCTCCCGCCAGGCCGGCGCGATCCGGCTGTACAGGTCGAAGGCCCGGTCGCCGTGGCCCACCACGGTTTCCGCCGCGATGATCCAGGGATTGTTGTGGCAGAAAATGCCCGCGTTCTCCTTATATCCCGGCGGATAGGAGCTGACCTCGCCCAGCTCCAGATGATACCCCTGATAGGCCGGCTGCAGCAGCACGATGCCGTGCTCCGTCTCAAGATACCGGTGAACGCTCTCCAGGGCCCGCTCCGCCCGGCCGTCCCGAAGTCCGACCCCGGCCATGACGCAGTACCCCTGGCTTTCGATGTAGATCTTTCCTTCTTCGCATTCCTTCGATCCTACCTTCCGCCCCATGGCGTCATAAGCCCGAAGGAACCATTCTCCGTCCCATCCGTCCCGCTCGATGGCGGCGGTCATATCCGCCACCGCCTCGTCGTATTCCGCCGCTTTTTCGGTGCGGCCGACCAGCCGGCGTATTTGTTGTTGAAGCAGTAACATATGTTCCAACCTCAGGTGC
>CAZMFY010000295.1:0-2847 GCA_964565635.1 uncultured Oscillospiraceae bacterium | reverse complement strand
TTGGGAACCATGACGGCCATCTGGGCCTCGTCAAAAATCGGACCGAAGGCCAAGGCGCAGGTGCTGGTGTAGCTGCCGATGGCCGCCACGTATTTCTCGTCGCTGGTCACGATCTGCGCCATGTTCGTGCTCTGAGCCGCGTCCGCCGCGTCGTCAAAGACGTCGAACTTCAGCTGTTTCCCATTGATGCCGCCCGCTTCGTTCACCTCGTTGCACAGGACCGTGATGCCTGTCACATAGGCGTTGCCGTACTGGGCGTTGTCGCCAGTCTGGGGCGCGATCAGCGCGATGGTCACATCCTCCGCCGCCGCGGACGCGAGGCCGAAGCAGAACACCGCCGCCAGAAGAATAGACAACAGTTTCCGGGTTTTCATCGATTCTTACCTCCTTAATTGTTTATGATGCTGTTGCATGCATCTGCGTTGGATTAATTATAGAACTGTCTTTTTTCTCTGTCAATACCATAAACTCCAAAACATCAAAAAAACAGAAATGGCTTATTTATCTGTTTTTTGACCTTTTTGAAGAAAAAGGCTGATTCCGGTTCCATGAAGCAGGAATGATGCATGCATCATTTCACAAAAAATGGGGAATTGCGCATTGACATTGCCCTGTTTTTGGGATAATCTTTTAACAGAAATGATCTTCCATTTCTTATCATCGAAAGATCAGGTAGGCGGTGATTGGATGGCTCATACATATCTGACGGACCGGGTCTATGAAGCGTTGCGAAAAAAAATCCTGGAATGTGAATATCCGCCAGGAGCGGTCCTGAATGAAGCGGCCCTGGTCAAGGAATTCGGCTCCAGCCGGACTCCGATGCATAACGCCATCATCTCCCTGGCCGCGGAGAATCTGGTAACGGTAATCCCGAAGAAAGGGGTCATCGTCAATGGGATCACGCTGAACGACGTCCTGGAGGTATACGACGTACGCAGCATGATTGAGCCGGAGGTCGTATCCCGCTACGGTGATATGCTGCCCCGGGATTACCTGCAGGAGTATCTGGAAAGGTGCCACGCAGCCACCGAACTGCAGGAAAAAATCCGCCTTGATGAAGAGCTCCACAGCCGGCTCTATTCCGTCTGCAGGAATCATTATCTGCGGGATATTCTCTACCGGCTTGAAGGCCACAACCACCGGAATCGGGTCTGGCGAAGCAATGAAAGCCGGGTCAACGCCAGTATGCGGGAGCACGAGGAGATCGTCCGTGCCCTGCTTGCAGGCGAAACGGAGCTCGCCGCCCAGAAGATGCGGGAGCATATCACCAACGCCCGGGAATACGCCATCCGGAAATATCTCTGACGGCAGACCATCCCTCCGTTCCACTGCAGCGCAATCACGTCCATTTCGATTATGGTTCGCAAATCTTTATTTTTGCGGATTTCTATTCAAAAGGATATTCTCTCCATAAAAAAGCTCCCTTCATGCGACAGCTTTTCTATTCCTGTCTTTCTTGAAGGGAGCATATCAGACAGCGCTGCCCCCAGCCAGGACGATGGCATGAATCTTCAGGGTGGAACGAAAAGGACCGTCCCTCCGTTCCACCTCCACTCCCTTTTGTGATATAATATCAATGGTGACAAATGAATATCAGCCGGGAGCGCAATAAACAGGCCCCGGCGGAAGGAAGTCCAATGAAAATCATCCTGCGTCTGGTGTCCTTTTTCCTTTGTCTCGTGCTGCTGTGCGGCTGCGCCCTCGGCGAAGCGCATGTCTGCGCCGCCTCATCCTCGGAGCCCTTCGACGGCAGCACGCCGCTGCTCAACCTATACATCTGCCCGCTCTATGGGGCGGACTGTATGGTGATGACCTATGGCGACCTGACTATGATGATTGACGGCGGGCTCACGGAGCAGGTGGAAACCATCCGGAAGATGCTGGACGAGATCGGGGTGGATCACCTGGACATGTTCGTCAACAGTCACCCGCACAACGACCATCTCACCGGTTTCCTGACCATGGTGGAGGAAGGGACGCTCACGGCGGACGCCTTCTACACCTTCTTTCCCCATGACTATACCGAATATACGGTCAGCCAGGTGCGGGCGATGAAGCTGTGCGAGGAGAAGGGTATCCAGGTGATCGATGTGACCGACGGCGACACGATTCCCTTCGGCGGTATTGACATCCGCTGCATGCAGTTCAAGCGGCCGAAGTTGATTAACAGCCCCTCGGTCAACAACCTCTCCGGCGTGCTGCGCATCCAGTACGGCGACTGCACGCTGCTGCTTACCGGCGACATCGACGGCGCAGCCCAGCGCGACCTGGCCAGACGCTATGACCTGCACTGCGACATCGTGAAGGCGCCCCACCACGGCATCACCTATCTGGATTGGGCCTTCATGAAGGACATCACGCCGGAATACATGTTCATAACTCACGGGGCGGGCAACACCGCCACGAATCAGCAGCTGTTCGACCGCTACAAGATTCCCTACGGTTTCGCTTCCTGGGGCATGATCAGGCTGACCACCGACGGCACCCGCTGGCTGGTGGAGCAGCATGTGGAAGATCCCAGGCTGCAGAAAGAAGAGCGCCTGAAGTTCTATTGATTATTTGATTTGTTCCATCGGAGCGGATCGTTCCATTCCCTCCGTTCCACTGCAGCGCAATTACGTCCATTTCGATTATGGTCCGCAAATCTTTATTATTTGCGGATTTCTATTCAAAAGGATATTCTCTCCATAAAAAAACTCCCTTCATGCGACAGCTTTTCTATTCCTGTCTTTCTTGAAGGAAGCATATCAGACAACGCTGCCCCCAGCCAGGACGATGACATGAATCTGCAGGGTGGAACGAAAAGGACCGTCCGAGACCACTGAAAAAGTCCAGGTAACCCATCCA
>CAZMFY010000294.1:0-2867 GCA_964565635.1 uncultured Oscillospiraceae bacterium | reverse complement strand
TCACCTTCTTTACATATCTAAGTTTCTATACCAATTCCCCTTATTACCAGTTATGTAATTCATCCAATCAAGAAGTATTTGTCTATCTGTCATTTCTTGACTTTGCTTTTTATCATCTGCCTTTTGTTGTCTTTCTTTGTGGCTAATTATTGTGTTTGCTAAGTTAGGCATAAATGGGTTAAGTTCTTGTATAATCTCGCCTACTCTATCTTTTTCAGTTATTTCATTCCAACCTGCTTTATCACCTTTAACTATCTTGTTACCAAAGTTTCCTTCGCCACGTGATTGTTGCATAGCTAGTCTTAATAATGGATTTAACTTGTTTTCTAAATCTTTTTGACTAAACGGGAAAGCATCTTCAAAATCTGGCATAATGTTTTGATTATATAAATAGTTGTAATCGTCTTTATTTACACTATCTTTATAATTTAAGTATGGTTTTTGTAATTTACCATATTTAGACCCTTCATTTTGAAGTTGTTCTTCTGGTATACCTTCTTCAAGTCCTTTTGTAGCTCTATTTATTTTTGCAATCTTATCACTGTGTTCTATACCAGATGTATACATAAGTCTTGCATTGTTTTTATGGAAGGTCCAGAATGGGTCTATAAAATCACTTATTACTTTATCTACTTTATTTTTCTTACTATAATCAAACAGATATTTATTAACAGATTTTGCTGCATCCTCTGGAGACATACCTTTTTCTATTTGTTTTACGAAATGATGTAGACGTGCAGTTTGTTCATTCTTTTCTAATGACTTCATTAAAGGGGTGTTATCTATATAATTCTCCAAAGATGAGAAAATTCCTCTAGCATTTTTAACATCTTCTCCAAGACCATCAGTAACACCAAGTTCTTGTGCAAGTTTTGCCATTTCATCAACAGAATATAGCTCTTTATTCTTTCTATCAAATATTTTTATATCTTTAGCTTTTTCACCATTTATATAATTTAGTATATTCTTAGCCTCTGTTTGAGGTTTAAAAGCATCCATACCAAGTGCAAGGAAGTTTTGCCCTTTATTTTGGAAGAAGTTTTGGAAGTGCCAACCTGGGTTATATACTGTTAATCCTTTTTTATATGAGTTTAACCAACGCTTGTATTTATCAAATATATAGTCATTTTCATAAGGTAGTTTGTTATTTGCACGTTCATTATTTCTTATATCCGATTTATTTAATTCTCTACCATATAATTCTTTTTCACCACTACCATATGTACTAGATTTAATATCTTCAACATTTAATCCAGACTGCTCCATAAACTCTTCAAAACTTAACGGTGCTTTATTAGAGTTATTAATCACATCATCTGCAACATTAGTTAGTGGAATATTTTGATTAGGAACTTCAACACCACGACCTTGTAATAACCTTCTCGCTATACGTTTTTCCTGTGGAGTTCCGTGTTTCATAACTGCTTGTAAATACTTAGTGTCTTCGTTTGACATATTAGGTTTATTAGGTGATTTTGGAAGTGGAGTGTTATCAACTTCAAAATTAATAGTTTCACCATTACCAATTCTTCTTTGTTCTCTTAGTGCGTTATCTCTTGCTAATCTTTCAAGTTCCTTATCAGTTCTATGAACATCAGAATAATCAATACCGTTCATATTGTAGTTACCTCTGTTAGGGTCTGCACCATTGAAGTTAGATATATTAATATTATCTTCATTTTCACGAGCAACACGAAGGACATCATCTAATGGAGAAGTACCACCTTTAGAGGAAGAAGATAACATATCATCAGTAACATTAATACCACGACCCTCTAATAATCTTCTTGCTATACGTTTATCTTGTGAAGAACCGTGTCTTAAAACACCTAGTAACTCTCTATCATTGTAGTCAGACATATTAGGTTGATTTGAAGATTTAGGAAGTGGTGTATTATCAACTTCAAAATTAATTTTATCAACATCACCAACTCTTTTACGTTCTCTTAGTGCGTTGTCTCTAGCAAACCTATCAAGTTCTTTTTGCGTTCTAGGTACTGATGAGTAATCAATACCATTCATATTATAATTACCTCTATTAGCATCTACACCATTTAAACTTCCAGTAAAGTTATCTTCACTTTCACGAGCAATACGAAGTATATCATCTAATGGAGAACTACCACTAACAACGTTATATGACTCTTTAGGGATTTCAATACCACGACCCTCTAATAATCTTCTGGCAATACGCTTTTCTTGTGGAGTACCGTGTCTTAGAATACCTTGTAACTGTTTACTGTCATAATCAGACATATTAGATACGTTAGGAGTTTTAGGAAGTGGAGTGTTATCAAGTTGGAACTCTATACTATCGGTATTACCAACTCTTCTACGTTCTCTAAGTGCATTATCTCTAGCAAATCTATTAAGTTCTTTTTGCGTTCTAGGTACAGTAGAATAATCTAAAGGCTCTTTTGAAGCGTTATCAAAAGGATCGCCTAAATCAACACCTTTTCTTTCATGTCTAGTGTAACCATCAAGACCAACTTTCTTTTCATATTTTAAGTCTGGTATCTCCATTTCACCATTTCTCATTTTAGTAACAGCTTCAAAAGCCTGTTCTCTAGTCATCCCCATGTTCATTAAATCACTAGGACTAGGTATTGGCTTAGACTCTCTTACAAGCTCTTTTACAGGGGTATCATCAACTTTATTAGCACTTGCTTCTAACTTTTTAAAGAAATCATCCATTGTAACAACTTCTTCATTATTACTTATATTATCAACAACATCTTCTATGTCAAAATCACCAAATGGGTTATCTTCTATATCATCCACTTTATCTAAAACAACATCATCAAAACTATTAAATGTTTCATCAACTTTACTAGCAAGTTTTTGAAGTTCCATTTTTAAAAGTGGAG
>CAZMFY010000293.1:0-2877 GCA_964565635.1 uncultured Oscillospiraceae bacterium | reverse complement strand
GGCGGTGCGGGAAGGCCAGCGGAAGTTCCTGGCGACGCTGCAGAACACCTACGCCTTCTTCGCGATGTATGCCCAGATCGACGGATTCGATCCCCTGGCCCATCCGCTGGACAAGGCGGAGCTGACGCTGATGGACCGGTGGATCCTGAGCCGGCTGAACAGCCTGATCGCCCAGGTGGACGAGGATCTGGCCAACTACCGGGTTTCCGAGCCGGCCAACGCCATCGCCGCCTTCGTGGACGACCTGAGCAACTGGTATGTGCGCCGGGGCCGGGAGCGGTTCTGGGGCAAGGGCATGGCCGGGGAGAAGGAAGCCGCCTTCGCCACGCTGTATCACGTGCTGGTGACGCTGGCCCGGCTGTGCGCGCCATTTATCCCCTTCCTGAGCGAGGAGATCTATCAGAACCTGGTGGTCAACAACGTGCCCGGCGCGCCGGAAAGCGTGCACCTGTGCGATTATCCCACGGCGGACGCGGCCTGCATCGACCCGGACATGGAAAAGCAGATGGCTGCGCTGCTGGAGGTCATCCAGCTGGGCCGGGCCTGCCGCAACGCGGCGAACCTGAAGGTTCGCCAGCCGCTGAGCGCCCTGTACGTGAAAGGCGCCGCCTTCGGCAAGGACTATCAGGCCCTGTGCGAGGATGAACTGAACGTGAAGGAGGTTATCTTCACCGAAGACGCCCGGGCCTTCACCACCTATCAGCTGAAGCCCCAGATGCGGACCCTGGGTCCGAGATACGGAAAGCTGCTGGGCAAGATCGGCCAGCATCTGACCACCCTGGACGGCAATGACGTGGTGGATGCCTTTGCCCGGGGAGAGGACGTTTCCTTCGAGCTCGACGGAACCCAGGTCATCCTGCACAAGGACGACGTGCTGACGGCCCCCATGCAGAAGCCGGGCTTTACGGCGCTGGAGGACCGGGGCGTGACGGTGGTGCTGGATACGAAGCTGACGGAGGAGCTGATCCGGGAGGGATATGCCCGGGAGGTGATCTCCAAGATTCAGACCATGCGGAAGGAAGCGGGCTTCGAGGTGACGGACCGGATCGAAATCGCCTTTGCGGCGGAGGATGCCCTGGCCGAGGCCCTGGAGGCCTGCGACGGGATGATCAGAAACGGCACCCTGGCCGTCAGCCTGACCCGGAAGGAAGCGGATGATTCCTATACGGCGAAGGAATGGGAGATTAACGATCGGAAAGCAACGCTGGCCATTAAAAAGGCCCGGTAAACAGACAGCATGAAATTCACAATGATTGGGCAGGACATTCCGATGCTCCTGCCCACCCTTTTAACAGACCTGCTTTTCGCGGGCGGGGAGCGGGACGCCCGGATCGTTCTGGAAGAGAAGAACGAAGCCATGGCAGCGCTGCTGACGGGCTATGGCCGGCGGATTCTGGAAAAGGCCGGCCTGGGAGGCACCGTTGAGGCGATCGCGGACAGGGAAACGGCGCTGCGGGACGCGGACTGCGTGATTTACGCGGGGGATCCCCAGGCGGCCAGCCGGTTCTATATGGACCGGTCCGCCCTGGAAAGCGGGAACGAGCAGGACCCGGAGGATCCGGGACTGACGGATCAGGCCCGGGTCAACGGCGGCATCGAAGGACTGCTGCACGCCCTGCGGGCCGGGCAGGCGGTGAACGACCTGTGCGACGCGATTCTGCGGGCCTGCCCGGAAGCGCTGGTCATCAACCTGGGTCAGCCGGTGGCCCGGACCACGGAGATCTTTCTGCGCCGGGGCATCCGGTGCTACGGACTGGGCCGCACCCCCCTGAAGGGGGCCAACGGGCTGGACACCCTGACGGGACGGCTGAAGCTGAAGGCGGAAGCGCTGGACTGGGAGATCGCCGGCCTGCCGGGGTTCGCGTTCCTGCTGCGGCTGGAGGATCCGGCCAGCGGGAAGGACTGGCTGCCCCGGCTGAAGAAGGCGGCCCGGGAAGGAGAGCTGGGCCGGCTGACGAAGCGCTGGCTGGACTGGTGGGACGCCCTGGCCGTAGGGGACGTGACGGATCACGCGGAATTTCTCGCGGCGCAGCCGGACTATATGCCGGAGGAAAAGCCGGAATTCGGCGAATCGGTGGAACAGCGCAAGGAACGAATCCTGTATATGAATACGGTGCGGGACAAGGGAACCGGGGACCGGGAAGGCGCCATGGCGCAGCTGCTGCTGCTCTCCCGGGTACCCCCCATTCGCCCGGTGCGCCTGGCGCTGGCAGTGCTCAGGGGAGAGGACGGGATCTTCCCGGCGGTTGCGCACCGGAACGGTGGCGATCTGCCGCAGCTTCCCCGGCAAGCGATGGTGGAAACGGGCCTGAAGCTGCAGGCCGGGACGCCCGTGCCCCGAGGGCTCCTGCTGCCGCCGGCGCTGGCGGAAGTGATGACGGAGATCGACGGGGCCAACCGGGCCGCGGCCCGGGCAGCCATGGGAGACAGGGAGGCGCTCCGGGAATATGTGGAAACGGATCCGGCGCTGGGCGGACTGGATCGGCTGTACTGCCTGGACGCGGTGAACCATCTGATTGCGCTGCACGGGGACATGCTTCCCCTGTACGCGGAGGAATAAGGAATGTTCTTATGTGACAGCTGGAAGGATTATGAGGTGCTGGATACCGGGGACGGAGAGAAGCTGGAGCGGTGGGGAGAGATCCTGCTGCGGCGGCCGGACCCTCAGACGATCTGGCCTAAGGCGGACCCCGGGGCCTGGGAAAAGGCGGACGCCGTCTATCACCGCAGCGAGAAGGGCGGCGGACAGTGGGAATTCCGCCGGAAGCTTCCGGAGCGCTGGACGGTGAGCCATGAGGGACTCCGGTTTGTCGGGCACGCCGCAGAAGCGGACCGTCCGGTCTTTGACCCAGTCGTCCAGTTCCTCCGGGGTATAAC
>CAZMFY010000292.1:0-2903 GCA_964565635.1 uncultured Oscillospiraceae bacterium | reverse complement strand
CCCTGGAGACTTTCACTCCAGGTTCGGGGCATGCCCATCAATCCAAAAACGGCGGCCTCTCCATTCGGAGAGGCCGCCGCGTATTCAGTATGGGGCTGATTACTTTACATATTCTGCAGCCTGTTGACCGGCGATGCGGCCAAAGACCACGAAATCGGCCACGGCGTTACCGCCCAAACGGTTGGCGCCGTGCACGCCGCCGGTGACCTCGCCCGCGGCGAACAGGCCGGGGATGATCTCGCCGTTTTCATTCAGCACATGGGTGTTTTCATCGATCTTCAGACCGCCCATGGTGTGATGGATGCCCGCGGTGACCTTCACCGCATAGAAGGGCGCGGTATCCAGGGGCTGGGCAAAGCTGGTGCGGCCAAACTCGGGATCGTTCTTTTCAGCCACATAACCGTTCCAGGTATTCATGGTTTCGGCAAAAGCGTCGGCGGGGATCTCCAGGATCGCGGCCAATGCTTCATAGCTGTCTGCGCCGTACATGAAGCCCCGGTTGATGTAGCCCTGAATGACGGAGGAAGCATCCACCATCTTCTGGTCCACCACCAGCCAGGAGAAGGAGCCGGGCTGGGCGATCTCGGCAGCAGAGACCACGTCCCGGGTGCCCACTTCGTCGATGAAGCGCTTGCCTTCTGCGTTCACCAGGATCGCGCCGTCGCCCCGCAGGCCTTCGGTGATCAGGGAAGCGGTATCGGCCTGCACGGTGGGATGGATCTGCACCTGCTCCATATCCACGGTGGCGGCGCCCAGCGCCTGGGCCATTTCGATGCCCTGGCCCTGGATGCCGGCGGCATTGGTGGTCATGAAGCCCGCCAGCTGAGGCGCGTACTTGACCACCATATCCAGGTTGGCGCCGAAACCGCCGCTGGCCAGGATCACGGCCTTGGCGTTGACGGTGACGGTGTTGCCGGATTTGCCGGTGGCCACGATGCCGCAGGCCGCGCCGTTCTCATCGGTCAGGATCTGGGTGGCGGTGGTGTCGGTGAGCAGGGTGATGTTGTCCCGTTCCTGACTGGCCTTTTCCAGCAGCGGCACGGTATAAGCGCCTACGGAGACCACCTTGCCCTCGGCGTTCACCGGACGATGAATGCGCTTGACGGACGCGCCGCCGAAGGCCGCCACGTTGTTCAGATCAATGCCAATGGAACTGAGCCAATCGATGGCGGCGGCGCTGTCGTTCACCAGGGTGTTCACCAGGTCAGGGTTGTTCAGGCCCTTGCCGCCGATCAGGGTATCCAGGGCAAAGAGCTCGGTGGAATCGAAATATCCTTCGGGATTGGCCTGCCAGGCTTCCCACTGCTCCTTGACCTTGGCAGCCAGGGCAGTGATGGCCTCGTTGTCGGCATAGGCTTCGGCAGCGGCCAGGGTCTTTTCCACGCCGGCGCCTTCGCCGAATTCATTCTTGTCCTGATACACGGTCTTGGCGGCGTTCATGCCGCCGGTGGCCTTGACGGAGTTTCCGCCCACGGCAGGCTGGCTTTCCACGATGACCACCTTCTTGCCGGCGTCGGCAGCGGTGATGGCGGCCACCATGCCCGCGCCGCCCGCGCCGACCACCACGATGTCGGCTTCGTAGGTTTCGTCCTTGGCTTCCTCAGCCTGGGCCTCGCGCATGTAGTCATCAGGATTCACGCCGGCGTTTTCCAGCGCCTGACGGGCCGCCTCGATGACCGCGCCGCGGGTGACGGAGGCGAAGGTCGCGCCGGAATAGGTGTCCACGATGCCGTTGGCTTCCACGAAAGCCTGGGGCCACTCTTCAATGACCTTGCTGCCGATGCCCTGAGTTTCGGCGCCACCGACGATCTCCACAATGGTGATTTCGCCATCGGCCAGGATCATGGTCACGGTCACATCGCCGCCATAGCCCTGGGCTGTGCCGGTGCCGGTGACAACAGCGGTTTCGGTGGCGGTTGTGGCCAGAGCCGCGGGCAGGATGCACAGCAGCATGGCCAGCGCGGTCAGCAAGGCGAGGATACGGTTCTTCATAGAGGGTTCCTCCTTTTTTTATTCAACACGTTCCCGGCTGGGAACGGTGTTTCCCGGGAGAGATACAAATGCTTTTCGGTAAAAAAACAGGGACATGCCGGTGGCGATCACCCAGCCAATGGGCCAGGCGTACCAAATCCCCGTGGACTGCAGCGCCGTGCGGGAAAGCAGGATCGCCAGCATCACCCGCAGGATCAGGTCGGTAAAGGTAGCCGTCATAAACTGCCGCATCATGCCCGCTCCGCGCAGCACGCCATCCGCCGCCAGCTTGGCGGAAACCACGAAATAGAAGGGCGACAGAATGCACAAAATATCGATGCCGGTTCGTAAGGCCTGCTCCGTCGGAGCATCCATGAAGAACCGTACCAGCGCCTCTCCCGCAAAGAAATAGAGCAAACAGAAAGGGACGCACAGCAGCCACACCATTTTCAGCCCCGACCGCAAGCCTTGCCGCACACGCTCCTTTTTGCCCGCGCCGATGTTCTGCGCGGTGTAATTGGAAATGCCGTTGGCCAGCGTGGTAAAGGAAGTAATCACCAGGTTATTCAGCTTCACCCCGGCGGAATACCCCGCCATCACGCCTGTTCCAAAACCGTTGATCACGCCCTGGATCACCAGGTTGCCCACGGAGATGAAGCTCTGCTGCAGGGTGCTGGGCACGGCGATCACGATGATCTTCTTGAGCAGCACGGCAGAAAACAGCGGTGCTTTGCCCTTCCCTGGCGACAGCGCCTGCATCCGCCTGAGCACGACGATCATAGCCAGCGCGCAGCTGATCCCCTGGCAGATGAAGGTGGCCCAGGCCACGCCGGCCACGCCCATGCCAAAAGCAGTGACAAACAGGATGTCCATCCCAATATTGGCGGTGGAGGACAGCGCCAGAAAAATAAAGGGCGTGCGGGAATCCCCCA
>CAZMFY010000291.1:0-2943 GCA_964565635.1 uncultured Oscillospiraceae bacterium | reverse complement strand
CCCGGCTGATGTCCGCGAACATGGGGCTGCGCAGCTCCAGCTGATCAATGATCTCGTCAGCGCAGCCCGGCAGGGGCTGGATCAGGATCCCGCCGGCGGAAAGGACCGCGCCCTCGTGGACCCGGACGCCCAGGGCCACCAGGCTGGGCGTCTGCTCGGAGGTGGTAAAATAATTGGCGAAATCCATGGCGATTTCCCCGGATACGATTTCGCTCTGGCCGATATACTGCTTTCCGTAGCCCAGATCCCGTACCACCGTCATGCGGCCCGTATGGCCCACGGCCCCACCCACGTCCAGCTTGCCGTCCGCCCGCAGGGGCAGGGATACGGTGGGATCGTCCGCGGCGGCCCGCAGATCCCCGTGATCCGCCACGGCCACCAGGGTTCCCAGGGGGCCGTCGCCCTTCAGGGTTACGGTGACGGATTCCTCCTCCCCCTTCAGCATGATGCCCATCATGGCGGCGCCGGTCAGCAGGCGTCCCAGGGCGGCGGTAGCTACGGGAGAAGCGCCGTGGATATTGGCGCATTCCTGGACCAGGTCCGTGCTGCTGGCCAGCAGCACCCGGGCCTGTCCGTTGGCCAGGTCAATCTGCAGGATTTCGTCTCTGTTTTCTGTCATCTGTATGCTTCTTCCTTCTTTTTCTGGGGTAAGTTATTCTTCTTCAGCCGGTCTGCTGGCGCAGATATGCCATCTCAGATCCTCTTCTCTGGCAGGATTCAGGGTGCCGTCTCCGTAAAGGCAGACGCCGCGGAATCCGGCAGAAAGGAGGGCCTGCTTCAGGGTCTGCATATCCCAGGCCTTCTGGCGCTGAAGCTCCTCCAACCGGCGGTATCGGCCGTCCGGATCCTTCACGAAGAAAACCAGCGTCATCTCCACAGAGGCGGTGCGGGCATTCCAGCGGTTTTGCCAGAAATAGGTGATCTCATCGCTGTCCTCACAGATGAGGCCGGAACCGCCGCAGAGCTGGTCCCGCAGCTTATGGGGCGTGGACACGTCGAAAATCAGGGCGCCGCCGGGCCGGATGGACCGCTTCGCCGCCCGAAGGAAGGACTTCAGCTCCTCCTCGGTCTGCAGATAGTTGACGCCGTCGCAGGTCGCCAGCACCGCGTCCATGGGCTTATGCAGATTCAGGGTTTTCATATCCTGCTGCACGAAGGGGATGGCCATCCCATGCTTTCGGGCCTTCTGGGCGGCCTGCCAGAGCATCTCCCGGCTCAGGTCCACCCCGGTCATCTGGAAGCCGGCCCGATACAGCGGCAGCGTCAGGCTTCCCGTGCCGCAGGCGCACTCGCAGACCTTTCCGCTTTTAATGCCATAGATGGACAGCAGGCGTACATAGTATTCCGCCCAGGCTTCATAGTCCACGTTGTCCATCAGCCGGTCATAGATTTCCGCAAAATCCTGATACATTACGCCTCTTCTTTCTCTTCTTTCTGTTCTTCCCCGTTGTCCGCTTCGTCCTCATCGTCCTCCTCGTCCTCCTCCTGGCGGAGGCCCTGATTCACCTTCGCGCCTTCGATCCGGGAGTTCAGATATTTATCGAAGACGGCGTTGGTATAGCTGGCCGTCACAAACCGGCTCAGGGCAAAGCCGAAGATCAGATAATAGACGAATAGTCCCAGGGCGCCGTAGAAGGGCTGCCACAGGAACATGACGGCCAGGGCAATGGCGGCCGGCACGCAGTGGAGCAGCCGGAGTCCGACGCTCATGGGCAGCCGGGCCACGCCCAGCAGCAGGCCGTTTCGCAGCACATCCTTCAGCTTCAGCTTGTAGGTCACCATCAGCGGATAAAAATAGGCGACGCAGAGGGCCCAGAGGAGCGCGGCTACCAGCACCAGCATCTGGGGCACCAGCATCAGGGGGCTGGCGGCGGAATACTGGCCGTAAAAGGTCCAGCCCACATAGGCCAGGGCGGGGATAATCCCAGTGATCAGGGAAACAACGATGGCCTGCTTCCAGTTTTCCTTCATCGCGTCCTTGAAATCGCTCCAGATAAAGGCGTGCTCATCCCGGGCCCAGTTGCGGGTCACATAGGCGACGCCCGCGGTGGCGGGGCCGGTGATGGCGATGCAGGGAATCAGAATCAGGAGGGTGGAGGTGATGACGGAACGAAGGTAATCCGAAAGATCCACCTGCGCCAGCGCCGCGATCTGCTCATCGGTATAGGCGACGGCGGTTTCCTCCCCCTCGGCGGTGATCACCGTTTCGGCCAGTGTCCCTTCCTTGGCGGCCAGGACGGTGCTCAGGGTGGAAAGGGTATTTAAGGCCGTGACCAGCAGCACCAGCATCGTCGGAAGCCAGACCACCACATACATGAAATTCAGGCGCATCAGGGCGCCGGCCCTGGTTCTGAGGGTATCCCAGAACAGCTCCCAGCGGTTTTGCGGCAGATCCTCCTTCCGGAAATCGCCCTTTCCGCTCTTTCCGTAGTAGTAGTTATTCATCAGCTTTCCGAACACGGTACAAATCCCCCTTCAAATGAGCTTATAAGATGGGTTTTCGGCGGCAGGGACATTCCCTGCCGCCGACGCGTATTCTTTTTTACAGACGGCCTTACTTCATCATCGCCTGGCTGGCCTTGCACAGGCATTCGTTCAGCCGGTTGGCCTCATCCTGATCCTTCGCGTTGGAATTGACGTACAGCTTGATCTTGGGCTCGGTGCCGCTGGGCCGGACGCAGACCCAGTTTCCGCCTTCCAGCTCAAAATACAGCACGTCGGAGGCCGGCAGTCCGGTGGGTTCTTCCTGGCCGTTCGCCACGCGGATGCCCTTCTTGTAATCCCGGACGGCAGTCACCTTCAGCCCCGCGATGTCCGCGGGCGGATTGTCCCGCAGGCCGGCCATGATCTCCTTGATCCGGCCCATGCCTTCCTTGCCGGGCAGGGTGGTGGAAACCACCTTCTCCACGTAGTATCCGTATTCCTTAAAGATTCCCTGCAGCC
>CAZMFY010000290.1:0-2949 GCA_964565635.1 uncultured Oscillospiraceae bacterium | reverse complement strand
CCCATCCACCCGTTTTTTATCGCTGGCGGTTCCGCAAGGCCCGTTGAATCTCCCGGTCGGAATCTCTTTTGGCCATGCTGTCCCGCTTGTCGTGCAGCTGCTTCCCTTTGCACAGCCCCAGCTGTACTTTCATTCTTCCGTCTTTCAGGTAAACTTCCAGAGGAATCAGGGTATATCCCTGCCGCATAATCAAGCCGTCAAGCTTTCTGATTTCCCGCTTATGCATCAGCAGCTTCTTCGGACGCAGCGGATCGCGGTTGAAAATATTGCCCTGCTCGTAGGGGCTGATATGCATTCCTTCCACCCAGATCTCTCCGTTTCTGATCTGAGCCCAGCTTTCCTTCAAATTGATCTTTCCCAGTCGAATGCTTTTCACTTCTGTTCCAAAGAGCGAGATGCCGCATTCATATCTTTCTTCCACAAAATAATCATGGAAAGCTTTTTTATTGGTTGCAATCACCTTAATCCCCTGCTGATGCGGCATAACGTCCTCCTGATTCCCGTTCCGGAGCGCCCCGGCGCCGGGTATAAGAGTGGATTTTCCCCTCCTCTCGTTTGAGTATATCAGATTTTTGCCGACTTTTCAACCGCTCGATTCTCTGGTATACTGTAATGGGTTTCCCGATGGCTGTGTCGGTCAGGGTTCCGACGCCCGAGCCCCTTCAGGAGGTTGTTCCATGAATTTATCCGAAATGGCGCTTAAATCCCGTCAGGCATTCTATGACCTGTCCGTTTCATCCGCTTCCAGTCGAAACAGGGTGCTTCATCTTCTTTCCGAACAATTGGAGGCGGATCGGAATGATATTTTTGCAGCGAACCAGGCGGATCTGGCTGAAGCGGAATCCACAGGCCTGTCTGCTCCCCTGATGCAGCGTCTTCGCTTCGATGAGAAAAAGCTTGCCCAGGTTCGCGCGGGGCTTTCTTCGCTGGAGAGCCTGCCCGATCCGCTCAATCAGACTGTTTTCTGTCATGAAATCACGGACGGACTGAAGCTTTATCGTGTAACCTGCCCCATCGGCGTTCTCGGAATTGTCTTTGAGAGCAGACCCGATGCGCTGATTCAGATTTCCTCCCTCGCGATCAAGAGCGGCAACAGCGTATTGCTGAAAGGCGGACGGGAAGCGTTACGAACCAATCAGGCCTTGATTTCTTCCGTCCGTAAAGCCCTGTCCCTGGCCGATCTGTCTCCGGATGCCGCGCAGCTGTTGGAAAGCCGTGAGGATGTCGCTTCCATGCTGAAGGAAGATGAGTTGATTGATCTGATCATCCCTCGCGGCAGCAACGCGTTCGTTCGGTATATTATGGATAACAGCCGTATTCCTGTCCTGGGGCATGCAGACGGGATCTGCCACGTCTATATAGACCGGGATGCCGATCTGGATACCGCCCTCAAAGTCGCCCTGGACAGCAAAACGCAGAATTTATCCGTATGCAATGCTGCGGAAACGCTCTTGGTTCATCAAGCCATCGCGCAGACCTTCCTTCCGCCCTTTGCCCAGCTGCTCCAGGAAAAAGGCGTAGAAATCCGGGGCGATGAGCAGACCGCTGCTGTCATTCGCTGCGTCCCCGCCACGGAAGAAGACTGGCGCACGGAATATCTGGACGCGATTCTTTCCATCCGGATCGTACCGGATGTACAGGAAGCCATCCGTCACATTAACCATTATGGGTCCCATCATACGGATTGTATCGTAACGGCTAATCCCGACACAGCCGCCGCCTTCCTGCAGCGGGTCGACAGCGCTGGGGTGTATCATAACGTTTCCACCCGCTTCGCGGACGGCTTCGTATACGGCCTGGGGGCGGAGGTAGGGATTGCCACAGGAAAGCTTCACGCCCGGGGGCCCATGGGCCTGGATGGACTGATCACGTATAAATACAAGCTGCTCGGTCACGGGCAAACCATGGCTGAAATGGCTTCAGGGCAGCGGCACTATACTCACAGAGTCCTGCAGGAGCAGTGTCCCTGCTGAATGCAGAAACCAGAAAGGACTGGATACGGCATGATGCGTTTGCAAAAGTACCTGGCCCGATGCGGCATCGCTTCCCGTCGGCATGCGGAGGAAATGATTCGGGACGGACTCGTTCAGGTAAATGGAATGACCGTCCGTGAAATGGGAATCCAGGTTGATGAAAATCATGATCAGATCGCCGTTTCCGGTGTCATCGTAAAACCGGAGGCGGAAAAGCATTATCTGGCCTATTATAAGCCCATCGGAGAAGTTACGACTGCGTCCGATCCTGAAGGCCGTACGACTGTCATGGATCATTTCGTTGATTATCCGGTTCGGCTCTTTCCGGTGGGGCGGCTGGATTATGACAGCGAAGGACTGTTGCTTTTAACGAATGACGGGGATCTTATGAACCGTCTTCTTCATCCCAGTCATGAGGTGTCCAAGGTTTATCTTGTGAAAGCCTCCAATCAGGTAACGGATGAGGAAATCCGCCGGCTTCGTTCCGGCGTTCTGCTGGACGACGGCAAGCTGACCTCCCCTGCGTCTGTCCGGCTCATCCGGCAGGAAACCTTTGATACCGTGCTGTTAATCTCCATTCATGAAGGGCGGAACCGCCAGGTGAGAAAAATGCTGGAAGCTGTCGGCCATCAGGTCGTGTCGCTGAAGCGGGTGGAATTCGGCCCTGTTTCCCTGGGCGATCTTCCCAGAGGATGCTGGCGGAAGCTGACGGATACCGAAGTGCGAAAGCTTAAGGCTTTATAGTCCGCCATACAGTCGTTTTTGTGATCTGAAAGGCGGTTCCCTTCCTCCAAATCATCAAAATCCTCGCAGAAGGCTTTCTTTCGCATGATGGAAAGCCTTCTGTTTTCCTGTTGACCGGTCTCATACGCGAAGCGCTCATTCGGAGACACAAAAAACGGAAGCCCTTCAAAAAAACGGCTTCCGAAATGTGCGGCCGACGGGACTTGAACCCGTACCTGTTGCCAGACACGCC
>CAZMFY010000289.1:0-2956 GCA_964565635.1 uncultured Oscillospiraceae bacterium | reverse complement strand
GCGTCGCCTCCGGATCGGTCTGCTGCCCCGCACGCACCTTCCTCGGTCTCTCCAGCTGGATCCGCCGGTATTCACGGATCAGGGCCGCCTGGGTCTCATCCCCCATCACCTGCTCCCGCAGGGTATGATATGTAATGTATTCCTCGCTGCGGCGGATCTCCTCCGCAAGTCGGTACGCGCCGGAATATTCCATGCCGTCTTCCTCCTGTCATAACAAAAAGGGGGAGGATTCTCTCCTCCCCGAAATCATATCATTATCCGGCCTCATTCGTCAAGAAAGTCGGACGATTCTGTTACAATTATATTACACATCCAGGATGATGGGCAGAATCATGGGATTCCGCTTGATCCGGTCAAAGATGTAGTTATGCACCTCATCCCGGATGATGTTCTTCAGGTTGCCCCAGTTCTCTCCGTCCAGGCTGTTATTGCTCAGAATATCCCGGACCAGCGCCTGGGTATTGTCGATCAGGTCCTCGTTCTCCCGGACGTAGATGAACCCGCGGCTGACGATATCCGGGCCGCTGACCAGCTTGCCTTCGTCCCGGTCGATCACGATGACGACGGCCACGATTCCCTCCTGGCTCAGGTGCTTCCGGTCCCGCAGCACCACGTTGCCCACGTCGCCGACGCCCAGGCCGTCCACCAGGATTCCGCCGGTGGGCACCTGTTCTCCCAGGGACAGGGAGTTCATGTTCATCTCGATGACCTGGCCGATCTCCGGAATCACGATGTTCTGCTCTTCCGTCCCCATGGTGGCCGCCAGCACCGCGTGCTGCCACAGCATCCTGTATTCCCCGTGGACGGGGATAAAGTATTTGGGCCTCACCAGGGCATGCATCAGCTTCAGCTCTTCCTGGCAGGCGTGGCCGGAAACGTGGACCTCCGCCAAGGCGCTGTATACCACCTGGGCGCCCAGCCGGTACAGCTGGTTGATCACCCGGGAAATATATTTCTCGTTTCCGGGGATCGGGGTGGCGGAAATAATGACCATATCGCTCTGCCGGATCTGGAGCTTCCTGTGCTCCGCGTAGGCCATCCGGGTCAGCCCCGCCATGGGCTCTCCCTGGCTTCCGGTGGTCAGTACCAGCAGCTCGTTATCCGGATACTGGTCCAGGGAATCCATGTCGATCAGCCAGCCTTCCGGAATTCTCAGCTCGCCGATGCCCATGGCCACCCGGCTGACGTTCACCATGCTTCGGCCGATGAAGCAGATTCTCCGGCCGTATCGGATGGCGTTGTCGATAACCATCTGCATCCGGTGAATGTTGCTGGCGAACATGGCCACGATCACCCGGCCCTCCGCCTGGGCGAAATAGCGGCTGAAGGTATCCCCGATCTTCATCTCGCTCATGGTGTATCCCGCCCGCTCCACGTTGGTGGATTCGCACAGCAAGGCCATGACGCCTCTTTCCCCGTATCGGGCCAGGGTCTGCAGGTCCGTCACCTGACCGTCGATGGGGGTATAGTCGATCTTGAAGTCTCCGCTGACGATTACCGTCCCGGCCGGGCCGGTAATCGCGATGGCGCAGGCGCCGGCAATGGAGTGGCTCACATGGATAAACTCGCAGGTGAAGCATCCAAGCTTAACCACGTCCCTCGGTTTCACCACGTGCATGGGGATCTGGTCCAGCCGGTATTCCTTCAGTTTCAGGTCCACCAGGGCCATGGTCAGCTTCGTCCCGTAAATCGGGGCGGGAATCTGTTTCAGAATATAGGGCGTCGCGCCGATATGATCCTCATGGCCGTGGGTGAAAAGGAAACCCCGCAGGTGCTCCTTCCTGGATATCAGATAGGATACGTCCGGAATCACCAGATCCACGCCCAGCATGTCTTCCTTCGGAAAGACGCTGCCGCAGTCCACCACGATAATATCGTCCCCATATTCGAAAACGGTCATGTTCTTGCCGATTTCATCCACGCCGCCGAGCGACACAATCCGCAGCTTCCCCGTGATTTCGGGCTTTTTTACTGACACGGCCATTCTCCTTTCGTTTGCGATAACATGTCAAAAAAGGGGTCCCGTCTTCACTCATTAAATTCCTAGCAGGGCTCCGAAACCGCATCTGATTTTTTAGCTCATCTACAGTCGATTTATTTTACCATACCGTCAAGAATAATTCCATAGCATATTTGGGCAATTTTCCCTTGAAAAAATGGGAAAATCTGCAAAAACCTGCGAAACCGGTTTCACGGGCTTCGGGAGGACGGAATGCGCATGCAAAAACGCCCCTTCCACGGGGGAAAGGGCGTTCTTGCGCGATATTTGTACTTTTTTCTCTGAAATCTGCCCCGGCGGGCTCTCCGGCCGTGCGGCGGGCCGCAGGCGTCCGTCTCCATCCGGGGAGCGCTCACGGCTGTCGCGTCGGTCCCCGATCTCAGTCCTCGTACAGCGGGTACCCCGCCATCAGGGCTTCCACCTGGCTCCGGATGCCGGCCACGGCGCTTTCTCCCTCCCGCAGCACCTGCGCGATCCAGCGGGCCACCTGCTTCATCTCCGGTTCCTTCAGCCCCCGGGTGGTGGCCGCCGGCGTGCCGACCCGCAGGCCGCTGGTCACGAAAGGACTCCGGGTCTCGTTGGGCACGGTGTTCTTGTTGGTGGTAATGTTCGCCTCCTCCAGCAGGGTTTCCATCTGCTTGCCGGTCATCTCCGTGCCGGTGAAGTCCAGCAGGATCAGGTGGTTGTCCGTGCCGTCGGAAACCATGCGGATCCCCTCCTCCCGGAAGGTCTCCTCCATGGCCTTGGCATTGAGGATGATCTGATGCTGATATTCCCTGAAGGCCGGCTGCAGCGCCTCGCCGAAGCAGACCGCCTTGGCGGCGATCACATGCTCCAGGGGGCCGCCCTGGGTGCCGGGGAAGATGGCCTTGTCGATGGCCTTGGCGTACTGCTCCCGGCAGAGGATCATGCCGCCCCGGGGACCCCGCAGGGTTTTATGGGTGGTGGTGGTTACGA
>CAZMFY010000288.1:0-2959 GCA_964565635.1 uncultured Oscillospiraceae bacterium | reverse complement strand
AGGGACGGTTTTTGAGGCCGCTTTTTTCAGTGGTTTCGGACCGTCCCTCCGTTCCGAAGCCGTATAGGCCGCGGAACGAAAAGGACCGTCCCTCCGTTCCACCTCCGTTCCACGTCCCCCCGTTCCACTTTTCACCGAAAAGTTACCGTTCCCTCCGGTACGTCGAAGCCGGTGGATTCCTTCATCTTCCTCAGCACCCGCTCCGCGTCCCCGCCGGACAGGAGGCGCGGCGAATAATTGTTGTACCGGTCGTCGCTGGTGATGGAAATCGGCAGGCATCGCAGCGTGATGCCGGTCAGCTCGCTCTCCGTAAAGAAAAGCTCCGCCTGAACGGCCAGCGCGTCCGAGTCCTTCGCCCGGGTGGTCCCGCCGAAGGAGCAGTTCCCCAGGCTGTAAACCACCGGCACGCCGTCGACGCAGTCCATCCCCTGCACCACATGGGGATGATGCCCGATGATCAAATCGGATCCGCACTGAACCGCCCGGGAGACGATCTGCTTCTGGCGTGCGTCCGGCGCGGCATAGCTGTATTCCGTCCCCGCGTGCATCACCGTAATGATCGCGGCGCATCCGGCCTCCTTCAGCATCTCCGCCTGCCTGGCGAACCGGGTATACCGGTTCCCGGTCAGGGACCAGGAGGCCCCCAGAAATCCGATCATCACTCCGTCCCCGCTCCGCCAGATGGCCGGGGCGTCCGTCCCCAGCCAGCCGATTCCGGCCTCCTCCAGGGCGGCGACGGTATCCGCGTATCCCTCCTCCCCATAATCATGGGAATGGTTGTTGGCCAGCGTTACGCTGTCGATGCCCCCCAGCGTCAGGATCTCCGTATAGGCGGTGGGGCCGATGAAATTGTACTCCTTCGGCACCTTCTCCAGCTTCCGGTCGGAAAGCACGCCCTCCAGATTGGCCAGGGTCAGGTCATCCCCAGCCGTCAGCGCCAGCAGATTCCGGAAGGGAAACGCCATGCCCTCCTGCCGGATCCGCTCGTTGAACCCGAGAGCGCTGCCGCTCATGCTTTCCTCCCCGCCCAGGGTGCAATCCCCCAGAAAGGTCAGGCGGACGGTTCCGGTATATTCATCCGCCACCTGAAACAGCATGCTCTGATCCGCCTGCTCCGTCAGCGTGAGCCACCGGCCCTCCGCGCCCAGCGCCCCGCCAGGCAGAAGCACCGCGAGCAACAGCGCGGCCAGCAGGGAGACAGCCCGGCGCTTTTTCAGATGAGCGGCCTGCACGGAGAGGGGCCTGCACTTTCTCAGATGAGCAGCCTGCACGGAGAGGAGCCTGCGCCTTTGCAAATGAGCGGCCAGGATGGAGAAAGCCCAGCGTTTTCCGGTCGGCCGTTTCTTATCCGTCATTTCCTTCAGCATCCTTTCAGCGAGTGGAACGTGGAACGGAGGTGGAACGGAGGGACGGTCCTTTTCGTTCCGTTTCCCCGGTGGAACGGAGGGACGGTCCTTTTCGTTCCGTTTCCCCGGTGGAACGGAGGGACGGTCCTTTTCGTTCCTTTTCCCGGGTGGAACGAAAAGGACCGTCCCTCCGTTCCACTATTTCAATCGCCAGGATCACCTGAGGATTGTTCCCCGCTGCAATTCCGTAACCTTCTGCGTAGTATAAAACTGATCTTCATAGAATAATATCATGCAACGGATTTTTATGAAAGATGTCCGGAAAGCCTTTATGCGGGCAGAACTGAAAAACAGTGAAATAATAGTGAAAAATTAATGAAAAATCCATGGCGTTTTACTCGAGCCGATGCTATAATTGCCATGGTGTTTTATCATTTTTCATATCGGGAGGCACCGGATGATCCGCACAATAATAACCAATGAAATGCTGCAAAGGATCACTTCCATCAATGAATACCGCATGAAGGTTGGCATGATTACACTGCCACCGGCATTGAAATCACGTTTCAGAAAAAACTCCACGAAGAAGCGAGCCTATTCCTCCAACAGAATAGAAGGGAATCCACTGACGGAACAGCAGGCTTCCGAGGTGATCGAAAGCGATCCTCATCGGCATTTCCTGCAGCCGGAACAGGAGATCCGGAATTATGTGCAGGCCATCGATTATCTCGAAAAACAGGTCCAGGCGAAGGCTCCATTTGATCTTGATCTGATCCTTCAGGTGCAGGCTTTGGTTGAAAAAGGGGCCTCCAAGGAAAAGATCGGGATCCGGAAGCCTATGCCGCCCGGCATTCTTTTTGCTGTTTATGATTCGGAAAGCGTGACACCGGAATACATTCCTCCGGACGCCAATGAGATCCGGAATCTGCTGGACGAACTGATTCTCTATGTCAGAACCACGGATGATCACCCGCTGCTGATTGCAGCAGTGGTACACTATCAGATCGTAACAATCCACCCATTCGAGGACGGTAACGGACGGACGGCCAGGCTGCTTTCCGGCTTTATCCTGGACCGTTTCGGATATGGCTTCGGCGGTGTTGGTTCCCTGGAAGAATACTTCGCCTATGACCTGAGCGAATACTACCGGTTCCTTCAGATGGATCTGCCGGCGCTGTATTATTCCGGGAGATGCAATCCGCCGCATCCGGAGATCTGGTTCCAATATTTCCTGCGCATGGTTGAACTGTACGCAAAAAAGGTATATGAGCTCTGCACTTCCGCTGACAAGGATGAACTGTCCGCCGGATTATCTTTTCTGAAGCCCAGAGAAAAGGAACTGCTCGCTTTCCTGCTTAAAAAGAAACTGTATGAGTTCTCACCGATCAGTATCAGCCTGATGACCGGAATCACGAACAGAACCGTGATCAATCGCTGCGCCAAATTGGTTCAGGGCGGTTTTCTTGAACCGCAGATTGCAAATGTGCGTATTATGACTTACCGGCTGAGTGATCTGACAAAAGCAAACGAGAGGAAACTGCTCCGGATGCTGAAATAGTGGAACGGAGGGACTGGAACGGAGTAAAGTGCTCCCCTTGTCAAGGACAATTTTG
>CAZMFY010000287.1:0-2977 GCA_964565635.1 uncultured Oscillospiraceae bacterium | reverse complement strand
AGCTGGAAGGCAGCGGCATGACCTCCTTCCTGACCAACATGAAGCCCTCCTGCTTTGAGGATATCATCGCGGCCATTTCCCTGTACCGGCCCGGCCCGATGGAATCCATTCCCCGGTATATCGCCGGGAAGCAGGATCCATCCTCTGTTCAATACAAAACCGAAAAGCTCCGGCCGATTCTGGACGTGACCTACGGCTGCATGGTCTATCAGGAGCAGGTCATGCAGATCGTGCGGGATCTGGCGGGCTACAGCTACGGCCGCAGCGACCTGGTGCGCCGGGCCATGGCCAAAAAGAAGCATAAGGTGATGGACGCGGAGCGGGAGATCTTCGTGCACGGGCTGACGGACGAGGACGGAACGGTGAAGGTGCCGGGCTGCATCCGCAACGGCGTGCCGGAGCAGATCGCCAACGAGATCTATGACGAGATGATTTCCTTTGCCAGCTACGCCTTCAATAAATCCCATGCCGCCGCCTACAGCGTGGTGGCCATGCAGACCGCCTGGCTGAAGCGGTATTATCCGGTTCAGTTCATGGCGGCCATGCTGAACAGCGTCTACGGCAACGCGGGGAAGATTGCCGGATATATCCAGTACTGCCGGGGGAGAGGCATCCCCGTCTATCCGCCGAGCATCAATCTGAGCCGGTGGACCTTTACGGTGGACCGGAGCGACCCCGACCGGGACGCCATCCGCTTCGGCCTGGGGGCCGTGAAGGCGGTAGGCGAGAACGCGGTGAAGGCCATCGTGCAGGAGCGGGAAAAGGGCCCCTATCGGGATCTGTTCGACTTCTGCCGGCGGATCGATCCCGGGGAGGTCAACAAGCGGGTGACCGAGAACCTGATCCGGGCCGGTGCCTTCGACGGCCTGGGGGCAAACCGGCCCCAGATGCTCATGGTCTATGAGCAGGCCATGGACGCCAACCAGTCGCAGCGGAAAAGGAACGTGGCGGGCCAGGTGAGCCTCTTCGACCTCTTCGGTGGAGACGGCGGGGAGGACCTGTTCGGCGAGAGCCTGACCACCTTCCCGGAGGCGGCGGACTGCCCGGCGGAAACGAAGCTGCAGATGGAAAAGGAAGCCACCGGCGTCTATATGACCGGACATCCCCTGGATGCCTGGCGGGAGACGCTGAAGCAGATGAACTTTTCCACCGCCCGGCTTTCCGAAATCGAGGAAAACCCGGAGGCGAGCCAGGATCTGGACGGCCTGGCCGTGGAAATGGGCGGCGTGCTGGCGGCGGTCAACGGCAAAGCCACCAAGAAGGGGGACTACATGGCCTTCATCACCCTGGAGGACATGACGGGCCAGATGGAGGGCCTGGTTTTCCCCAAGATCTATGAGCGGTATCAGGCCTACCTGACCCAGGATGCCATCGTGGTGGTCCGGGGGCATATTTCCCTGCGGGAGGAGGAGGCCGCCAAGCTGATCGTGGATTCCATTACCCCCATTCAGAACTGGCAGCCGGAGAAAAAGGGATCCGTCCGTCGGGAAAGCGGCGCTTCCCAGGAGAGCGACGCCCAGCTGGCGGCCAAGGCGCCGAAAAAGCTGTTTCTGCGGCTGAGCCGGGAGGATCTGGACCGGGCGCAGGCGCTGCTGGCCCTGGACCAGGGGAACATCCCGGTGTATATGCATATTCCCCAGGAAAAGGTGACGCTGCTGGCGCCCCGCATGGCCTGGTGCGCAGGCGGGGAGGAAGGCCTGCGGAAGCTGCGGGACATGCTGGGGGCGGAGAACGTGGTGCTGAAGGGATGAAGTTACAGAATGTTTACACGCGCCGGGGAGAGAACATGATATAATCCGGATTGTGAAATGCCCCCGGCGGCCGCGGCGGCCGGGAAGGCGGAGAGGAGCACCGGATATGATCTCGCTGGAACATGTTTCGAAATCCTACGGAGCCATTCCCGCCCTGCGGGACGTATCTTTCACGGCGGAAGCCGGACAGATTACCGGGCTGCTGGGCCGCAACGGCGCCGGCAAGACCACCGCGCTGAACCTGCTGACCGGATATTTTCCGCCGGATCAGGGGCGGGTGCTGGTGGACGGGCAGGATATGATGCTGGAGCCCAGGGCCTGCAAGCGGCGCATCGGATATCTGCCGGAGAAGCCGCCGCTGTATGACGAAATGACGGTGCGGGATTACCTGGCCTTCGCCTGCGACCTGAAGGAGGTTTCCCCCCGGGCCCGGGATAGGCATGTGTCGGAAATTCTGTCCGTATGCGGGATCGAGAAGGCGGCGGACCGGGTCATCGGCCACCTGAGCAAGGGATACCGCCAGCGAGTGGGTATCGCCCAGGCCCTGTGCGGCAATCCGGAGGTGCTGGTATTGGACGAACCCACCGTGGGGCTGGACCCCATGCAGGTGGTGGAGATGCGGGAGCTGATCCGAAGGCTGGGGGAGGAGCATACCCTGCTCTTTTCCTCCCATATTCTGTCGGAGGTGCAGCAGCTGTGCGAAAAGGCTCTGATTCTGCACGAGGGACGGCTGATCCGGTCCTTTGACCTGGGAGAGGAAGGGGCCGACGGCCTCCTTCGGCTCAGGGTCCGGATTCTGGGCGGGGAGAAGGAGCTGCTGCCGGCCATCCGAAGCCTGCACTGCGTCCGCAGGACGGAAACGCTGCCCGCGGCGGAAAAAGGCGTAACGGAGCTGCGGATCATCGGCGCGCCGAAGGACGAGCGGGGCATGCTGACGGATCAGCTGTTCCGCCTGTGCGCGGCGCTGGACGCGCCCATCCGGGAGATGACCCGGGAAAAGAACGATCTGGAGGCGGCCTTCCTGGAAGCCACCGCGGGATAAGCATCAAAAACCTTCGCCGAAGGGCGTCTCAAAAGAGCGCATTCAACGATGAAGGACTGACATGCTTCGGTCGAATCAAAACGAGACCCTGCTTCACGGCAGCGCCTCGTTTTTTTTGCGTTTGATCGCCCGGGACCGGGCGGCGGAACCGCCTCCGGGGCACAAAAAAAGCAGGGAACAAAGG
>CAZMFY010000286.1:0-2992 GCA_964565635.1 uncultured Oscillospiraceae bacterium | reverse complement strand
CTTACATCTAGACCGCACCATGCTCCCCGCCGCTTTGGACGGATTACGTGGACCGCTTCGCCTGCGACTGGCATCGGCTTGCAACCACAGACCCGAAGATTACGACCACGCACATTATATCCGTTGACAATCGAAAACGCAAGTTTTTTTTCAGCGAAATGAAGGAATACAAAGGGAATGCAAGAGAAATTTTCTATTTACCGTTTCTGGCCGTAATAAGCGTTGGGACCGTGCTTGCGCATAAAGTGTTTTTCCCGGACATGATCCGGCAGACTGGCCAAGGGCTGGCCTTCCGCCAGGCCCTCCGTATGCCATGCCATCATGGCGACTTCTTCCAGCACGACCGCGTTATGGACGGCGTCCATCGGATTCTGCCCCCAGGCGAAGGGCCCGTGATGCCTGGCCAGAACGCAGGGCACGTGAAGGGGGTTCAGGCCCCGGCGTTCAAAATGATCCGCGATGACCCGCCCAGTTTCCAGCTCATAGGCGGAATTCACTTCCTGACGGGTCAGATCCCGGCAGCAGGGGACGGGCCCGTAGATATAATCCGCGTGGGTGGTTCCGTAGGCGGGAATATCCCGGCCGGCCTGGGCCCAGATGGTGGCCCAGCGGGAATGGGTGTGAACCACGCCGCCGATCTGGGGAAAACGGCGGTAAAGCACCGCGTGGGTGGGCGTATCCGTGGAGGGATTCAGTTCCCCTTCCACCTTATTGCCTTCCAGATCCATGACCACCATATCCTCCGGCTTCAGCTCCTCGTAGGGGACGCCGGAGGGCTTGATGACAAAGAGCCCCTTTTCCCGGTCGATCCCGGAAACGTTTCCCCAGGTGAAGGTGACCAGATGATAGGCGGGCAGCAGCATATTCGCTTCATAAACCTGTTGCTTCAGCGCTTCCAGCATAAAAAAATGACCTCCTGATACATGATGCCATAAGGGTATCACATCCGGGATGCCGATTCAAGAAAAACAGGAGAAATCCCACAATTTCCTTGACGGACGATAGGGGACGGTGTAAAATTTTATTTATCAGATCAGAAGAACATCGGACAGGGGGGAAGACCATGCTGCGGGACGGTAAAATCTGGATCGGCACCGGAGAGAAGGGCCCGGCCTTCCTGCTGCCTTCCATGGCCAACCGGCATGGGTTGATCGCCGGCGCGACGGGCACGGGGAAAACCGTTACCCTGAAGGTGCTGGCGGAGGGTTTTTCAGCCCTGGGGGTGCCGGTTTTTCTCAGCGATATCAAGAGCGATCTGTCCGGTATGGTCAAGCCGGGAGACCGCTCGGAGGCGATTGAAAAGCGGCTGGAGAAGTGCCGGGTTGAGAAGGACGACTTCGAGTTCACGGCGTTTCCGACCGTATTCTGGGACGTATACGGAGAGATGGGAAAGCCCATTCAGGCGACCGTGCGGGGAATGGGCGCCCAGCTGCTGGGCCGGATGCTGGGGCTGAACGAAACCCAGACCGGCGTGCTGGGAATCCTGTTCCGCTACTGCGCCCAGTATGACCTGCCCCTCCGGACGCTGGAGGATCTGAAAGCCCAGCTGATCCGGATGGGAGACAATACCCAGTGGTTCACGGTGAACTACGGCAATGTTTCCGTCACGACGGTGGGCGCCATTCAGCGGGCGGTGGCCATGCTGGAGGATGAAGGCGGCGATATCTTCTTCGGCGGGACGGAGTTTGACGTGGTGAACTGGCTGGCCCGGGATGAGTCGGACCGGGGATATATCAACATTCTGTCCGCGGACAAGCTGTTCAGCCATCCCCGCATGTATTCAACCTTTCTGCTTTGGATGCTGACCAGGCTGTATGACAGGCTGCCTGAGCGGGGAGATCTGGACGCGCCGCTGGTGGTGTTCTTTTTCGATGAAGCCCATCTGCTTTTTGACGATTGCTCGAAGGTGCTGATGGACAAGATCGAGCAGATTGTCCGGCTGATCCGCTCCAAGGGCGTCGGGGTTTATTTCATCACCCAGAACCCGGCGGACATTCCCATGACGATTCTGGGGCAGCTGGGCAACCGGGTGCAGCATGCGCTGCGGGCCTACACGCCGCTGGATCAGAAGGCGGTGAAGGTGGCGGCTCAGACCTTCCGGTCCAATCCGGATTTCGATACGGAAGAGGCGATCACCGGGCTAAAAACCGGGGAAGCCCTGATTTCCTGCCTGCAGGAGGACGGGGCGCCGGGCGTGGTTCAGCGGGCGACGGTGCTGCCGCCCCAGAGCCATCTGGGCGCGCTGACAGAGGCGGAGCGGGCGCTGGCGGTGCAGGGGCTGCCGCTGACGCCGGCGGCGGAGCCGGAGGAAGCTCCGGGAAGCGCCGAAAATCCCCAGGATTCTGAGATCCGGGAGGAGCTTCCGGATGAACCGCCGACGGAGGCTGTGCCTCCGGACGCGGACGGCATTGCGGAAAGCTATTTTATTCCGGGCGATCCGCCGGCTCCGAATGTTCCCGTGCTGGTAATGCCGGAGGAAGGAATCCCTTCCGGGGGAACCGCGGAGGCGGTTCCGGGCATTCAGTTTACTGTTTCCCCATCGACCCCTGAACCGGTGCAGGAGATCACCGGAGGAGAAGACATGAGTCAGACATTCAAGGTTTATGATCCGATCACCGGCCAGCTTCCATGCAGTGAATCTGAAAATAATTTGCAAAGAAAAAGAATGATTGCTTTAACTTCATAAAACTTTGAAACTTCTGCTTGCCAAAATAGTTCAAGTGAGTTATATCAGATATTGTATCTATGGAACTTCCCTGGTGGCACAGTGGATAAGAGTCTGCCTGCCAATGCAGGGCACACGAGTTTGACTCCTGGTCTGGGAAGATTCCACGTGCTGTGTTCCACAGCTACTGAGCCCTTGAGCCCTAGAGTGTGCACACTGGAACTGCTGAGTCTGTGCTCTACAATTACTGAAGCATGTGTGCCTAGAGTGCGTGTTCCACAGTGAGAGAATCCCATGAGGCTCAATAAGAAGCTTGCTTCCTGCAAC
>CAZMFY010000285.1:0-3005 GCA_964565635.1 uncultured Oscillospiraceae bacterium | reverse complement strand
GGCATGAATCAGGTTGAAAATGCCGAAGCGAGAGTCTATTCCATACATGACATTGATCAATGCGTCGTGAACTGATTTCAAATACGCAGGTGAATAACGATGACAAACCACGCTGAAATTGCGAAGCAACTGTTTTTCAAGGGCTATAACTGTGCGCAGTCGGTCTTCTGTGCTTTTACAGACGTCACCGGATATGATATTGACGCCTCTGCCCGCATGGCGTCATCATTTGGGGGTGGGTTGGGACGTCTGCGTGAAACCTGCGGCGTGGTGAGCGCCGCCGCGCTGGTGCTTGGTATCGTGAAAGGCTACGATGACCCTGCAGATTATGATGCGAAGAAGCGGCACTATGCGCTGATCCGTGAATTTGCAGACAGGTTTAAACGAAAAAATACGAGCGTTAATTGTCGTGAACTGCTGACGCAGGCGGGCCTTAATCCGGAAAGTGGCGGTGAGCCGGAACTGCGAAGTGAAGAATTCTATCAAAAGCGCCCATGCCCGCATCTCGTTTATGACGCCGCACTCATACTTGATGAGATGCTTCAAAGCGACCGGACTGCAGGAAATGACTTTTGAACATACTGTTTGACCTGTTCCTGACATTTGCGAAGATCGGCTGTTCACATTCGGCGGTGGATATGCCATGATTTCCCTGATTGAAAATTCCTGCGTCGAGAAGAAGGGCTGGATCACACACGACGAAATGATGAACGTCACAGTGATTGCGGAATCCACGCCCGGTCCAATAGCCATTAATTGCGCAACATTCGTCGGCTACAGGCAAAAGGGTCTGATTGGAGCAGTCGTGGCAACAGTCGGTATGGTGTTTCCGTCCTTCTGTATCATTTTTCTGATCTCCCTGCTCCTGGATAATTTCCTGGAAATCGCATGGATCGCCAATGCGTTTAAGGGAATCAAGATTGCCGTAGGCATTCTGATCCTCGATGCTGCAATCAAAATGATCAAGAAGATGCAGAAGAAGCCAATACCTCTGACGATCATGACCTGCGCATTTCTCGCCATGCTGGTGATCGACATTTTTGCGCTGCATGTTTCATCCATCACGCTTATGCTGATCGCGGCGGTCATCAGCCTCACCCTATTCCTGATCGCTCCCATTCCTGGCGGCACGCTGACCCATGCCGATGCCAGCTATAACAGTACTTACGGAAAAGTGACATCTGCTTGGCAAATCGAGAATGGCAGGATGCTTTTCACCTTTGAGGTCCCTGCGAACTGCACAGCGGAAATGATCCTGCCCAATGGGTAAAAAGAATCTTTGAACGCCGGGAGGTATACCTATGAGCAATCCGTTTAACTGGGCATTCATCGGCACAGGTACACTGGCGGCACAGGTGGCGAAGGAGATCACCGCATCCGGGCGCCATCGAATCGCTTCCGTCTATACCCGCAATCCTGAAAAATGCGATGCGTTTGCTCAGCAATACGGCGCGTTCGTCGCAAATTCCGCCGAGGAAGCGATCACGCATCCAGGGGTAGACGGCGTGTATATCGTCACGCCAAACACCAGCCATGCGGGATACGCGCTCCAAGCCCTTGATTCAGACAAACCGGTTCTTTGTGAAAAGCCTGTAACTACAGACGCCAAGCAGACCCGGGAGATCATAAACCGGAGTCGCGAAAAAAGCGTCTATTTCACCGAAGCCATGTGGACCTGGTTCTCGCCTATCGCCAATCAGGTGAAAGCATGGTTGGACGCCGGCGAATACGGCGAAGTGGAGAAGCTGCATTTCACCTATCATATGAAAAGCATCAATTACGCGCCTCGGGTTTCTGATCCAAAGCTGGCGGGCGGCGCGCTGCTGGATATCGGCGTCTATCCCTTGACATACGCTTACCGTCTTTTCGGCAAGCCTCAAGCAATCGAGTGCAAAGGAATCTTGCAGGGCGGTATTGATACCGGCGAAGAGATCCGTCTGACCTATCCGGGCGGAAAGATCTTTACCATCAGCACTTCCCTACTTGATTACAAAGGTCTGGAGAAGATGACCATGATCGGTACAAAAGCGAAAACCAAACTGCGATTCTACCATATGGCGAACAGTGTGAAGCTTTGCCGGAAGCACGGCAGGAATGAGCGGTTGAAAGCCTACGGCGGAATGCTGAACGAGTTTGACATAGTTGCTTCCGAAATCCGGCAGGGTTTGAAGGAAAGCAAGCTGGTGCCGCACCAGGCCACGCTGGATGTGATGGAGCTGATGGACGAATGCCGCAGGCAGATGGGATTGGTATATCCCTTTGAGAAGGAGAATCAGCATGTATAACAGCATCAAGCCTGGAAAGGTGTGGCTGGACACCAACTCCCAAAGAAATCTATGACCTTTATCCGTTTCCATTGCCCAAGCTCGTCATAGGAATGAAACCAACATTTCCGTCCTTCAAAGAATACACAACCACATATTTCTGATCGTTCTCCACTTCGCCGATGATGAGACATTCAGAAAACTGCGCTGCGGTGATTATTCCGGTTTCTGAACTGATAAACGGTTCAACAGAATGGATCAATACCTTTTCGCTGTTGGTTTGTATGGCTTCACGGTTCACCTGCAGCATTTCATCGCCAAAAGCCAGATCTTCAGTCCGCATCCAGCCTGTCATGACCCCTGCACACGATTCCGACCCAATCCTGACTTTCGTCCATTCTGATCCATGTTCCAGAACAAACAGCGGAGTCCCGTTATAAAAGTTTCCGAGCGGCACATCTTCCCTTCCGGCCTCTGGCAGCAGTTTTGTTGTCTCTCCAGGATCATCTTGCGCGGTTACGGCCCAGCCTGTTCGATCCACCATGGCGCTAAGCGTCTCCTTTGTTTCCTGTATACCGAACTCCTCCGGTGGCACGGAGGACCAGTCAATGGCGGTAATGTCTCCCCAGGCATGAGTGCCAAAGAACTGCGAATTCGTCTCAGCACCGTACATGCCAATCCAATCTGGGCCGACAAAAAAATCATAGCTGTTCACATAGGATAAACCCCATCTGCCTTTTC
>CAZMFY010000284.1:0-3011 GCA_964565635.1 uncultured Oscillospiraceae bacterium | reverse complement strand
CAGCACCACCAGCGCGATGGCTTCCAGCAGCGTGCTTTTGCCGGTGGCGTTCTCCCCCGAAAAGAAGGTGACGCTCTTCTGAAAGCTCAGGCCCTCCAGTCCGGCCAGGGCGGGGATGTCCCGCAGATAGGAGCTCTCCGGTATCTGATGCCAGTCGATGGAGAACCCGCGAACGAACAGATCCTGCTTCATGGGCGCTTCAGGCTGCCCCCTTACCGAGAACACTAAAGCAAAACAGGGGCCGGATATTCGGAGACCGGAAGGAGGAAGCGTCATGGGAAGGACCGTTATGGGGTACTGGGACTGCCCCGTGTGCGGAAACAAAGGGATTGACGGAACGGTGATGAACTGCCCTTCCTGCGGCCGGGCCAGGGGCGACGTGAAGTTCTACATGAAAGGCATGGAGGACAACGCCATCCGGGAAGAAGACGAACGGAAAGGGATCGAGTACCTGAGCAAGGAGCAGGCGGAAGAGATCGGAAAGAATCCGGACTGGTACTGCTCCTTCTGCAATTCCCTGAACAGGGGACCGGGCGGCCTTCTGCTCGAACTGTGGCGCAAGCCGGGAGGATTCGGAAAGCAATTACTTTGATCAGCTGAAGAAACGGCAGGAGGCGGAAGCGGCAGAGCAGGCGGCGCAGCCCCAGCCGGCGGCGGCGCAGGCGCCCCGGCCCAGACGGGGGCTGCTGCTTCTGCTGCTGGCGGCGATCGTCATCGGGCTGTTTGTCTATATGAACGGCAGCAATACCCAGGGCGATCTGCAGGTGACCTCGCTGAGCTGGAAGCGGACCATTCCGGTGGAGCAGTATCTGCAGTATACGGAAACCGGATGGGCCGTTCCGGAGGGGGGAACGGAAGTCAGTTCTTCCCAGGAGATTCATCATTACGACCAGGTGCTGGATCACTACGAGCAGGTTCAGGTTCAGCGGTCCCGCCAGGTCATCGATCATTATGAAACATACTATACCTATACCGACAACGGGAACGGGACCTTCTCGGAAGTGCCCCATGAGCGGCCGGTATACCGTACGGAGTATTATACGGAAACGGAATCGCGGCCCGTGTACAGATCGGTCCCCCGGTATGCCACCCGATATGTATATACCATCTGGCGCTGGACGGCGGTTCGGGAGGCTTCTGCCTCCGGACAAGATCATGAGGCCGCCTGGCCCGAAACCAACCTGGCTCAGGATGAGCGGGAAGGCAGCGGCCGCACGGAGCAGTATGCCATCACCGTCGTCAGCGAGAAGGGCCAGGAAAAGACCTGGCTGCTGAAGGAGGAGGACTGGCGGAAGATCCGGCAGGGGGACCGGCTGACCATCACAACCCAGCGGGGAAGCAGAGAATCCTGGATTGTGGATGACAAAGGGGAGAAGCAGATCCGTGTCTACGAATACTGATCAGATTCCCGAAGGGGAAGCGCTTGAAGCCGCGCTGGCGAAGGCCTATCGGCTCTATCAGGGAAACGTCCGGCGGACAGAGCAGATGATTTACAGCCTGACCAAAGGCGCCCGGGAAGGAATGCCGGAGCGGGAGCTGCTGGAAACGGCGCTGGAAGCCCTGAAGCGGTGCCGCCTGCCGGAGGAGGCAGAGGAGGAAGCATAGGATGGGCAGGGTGCTGTTGTTTAATTTCACGGCGGAGGCCCGGCGGAAGAAGGTCAGGGCCCTGCTTTTCCGACTGGGGCTGCCCGGCCGGGAGATTCCGCCGGAGGACCAGGGACAGACCCTGGCCGCCCTGCTGGAGGAACAGGCGCACCGTCCGGAGAAAGGAAAAACGGAAAAGGGCTTCTCCGGAGAAATGCTGGTCATGCACGGGCTTTCCCCAAAACAGTTTCATGGGCTGGTGGACGGGCTGAGAGCGCAGGGCCTTCTGACCCCCCTGAAGGCGGTTACGACGGAGACCAATCTGAACTGGACGGCCCTCCGGCTCCATGAGGAACTGACGGCGGAGCGGGAAGCCCTGGAGGCGGGGAAAAAGGCGGTTCACGGAGAAAACGATTGAAAAAGGGCCGCCCGGAGAGGGCGGCTTTTTGATGAAGAGGGATATATGGAGAAGCTGGAGGCACCGGTTTTTTTTCGATTCGGGCGAAAAAACGGCGAATCGGATCCGACGGATATTTTTTTTCACCCTCCTGTGATGGAGACGCCGAGGCTGCGGCTGCGGAAGCTTCGGATGCGGGACGCGAAGGGGATTTTCCGCTGGAGTCAGGATCCGGAGGTGGCCCGGTACGTGCTGTGGGACGCGCACCGCAGCATCTATGAAACGAGGAGCTACCTGCGCTATATCCGGAAGCTGTACCGCATGGGGTTGCCGGGATCCTGGGGCATCGAGCTGAAGGAGACGGGAGAGATTATCGGCACCATGGGCATCATGGCGTGGAATCCGGAGCACCGGTGCGCGGAGGTGGGCTATTCGCTGGGCCGAACCTGGTGGCATCAGGGATTTGCGCCGGAAGCGCTTGGGCGGCTGATGCAGCTGCTCTTTGAATCGCTGGGCGCCCAGCGGGTGGAAGGCATGTGCGACGTGCGGAATCCGGCCAGCGCCAGGGTGATGGAAAAATGCGGCATGCGCCGGGAAGGACTTTTGCGGAAAAAGATCCGATACAAGGGGGCCCAGGCGGACGTGCTGCTGTACGCGGCGGTCGCGGAGGACTGGGCCGGAGGGATTCCGTCCCGGAACCCGTAAACCCGTAAAAGAAGGGGAAAGCGCGAAAAGACGTAAAAAAGCATAAAAAAAGAACAGCAGGCCGGAAATCCGATTCCAGCCTGCTATTTTTTAACAGCCGATGAAAGCGGGGAAAAGCGATCAGGCCTTTCCGTCGCAGCCCAGCACGTTCACGATCTTATGGGCAACCATGTCCTTCACGGCCTGACGGGCGGGCTTCAGATACTGCCGGGGATCGAAATGATCCGGATGCTCGGCGAAGTATTTCCGGATGCAGGCGGTCATGGCCAGACGGATATCGGAGTCGATGTTGATCTTGCAGACGGCCATGGACGCGGCCTTCCGC
>CAZMFY010000283.1:0-3033 GCA_964565635.1 uncultured Oscillospiraceae bacterium | reverse complement strand
AGGTATAGATGGTCTCCTTATCCACGCCCGTCTGACGGATGCGCACGATGGCTTCCCCTACCGTCATGTTGGGCTTGAGGCTGACGTATTCCGTCGTCATCACGGAGCCCGCCGAATTTTCAGGATACTGGAGAATCTCGTTGATCTCCTTGCGCATCTGGGGATCGCTCTGGGCCAGAATCCGCTGCACCACGTTGGCGGGCATTTCTTCCACAATGTCCACCGCGTCGTCCACGTACAGCTCATCCATCACCTGTTTCAGCTCGCTGTCGCTGATTCCCCGGATCAGAGCCTCCTGCTCTTCGCTCTCCATCTCAACAAAGCTTTCCGCCGCCAGCTCTTTGGGCAGCAGGCGGAAAAGCAGCGGCAGCTGCTCTGGTGAAAGGCCGGTAAAAACCGCGGCAATATCCGCGGGATTCATGGTCACCAGGATATCCCTGATTGTGGTATATTTTTTTCCTTCGAGAAGTGCCTGCAGAGTTATTTCCATCGTAACATTATGCTCAGCCATGCGATTTCCTCCTTCTTTTCATGATGAGGAATTCCCCCTCGGGGAACCCTAAGCCGCATCCGGCTTGATGCGGGGTTGGGATGCAGGCACGCAGGTTGCGAAGCCGCGGGGCAGGATTCAATCCTTCCCCCTTTGCGCTCCGGCAAAGAGATGATTACGATTCTCCGCCGGAAAGATACCGAAATGGAACGGGAACGTCATTTTCGTTCCGGTTCCGCCGTCTTCGCCCAACCGGTGTGCCGCTGCTACTCCCAGCGTCCATGCCGTTCCCTCCTTATCATCTTTCATTCTCCGGATGATGAATCCGTTACAAAAAATTATACCTTTTCCGTTGACAGAAAGTCAATTGTTTTTCTGCCTTTTTCATTGACATTCTTCTTTTTGCTGTGATAGCATCGTTACGGCAGGAAGGAGGGATGGCCATGAACCGCAAAGGTCAGCCGTACATCGTTGTCGTCGGCGGCGCAAATGTGGATATTGGCGGTCGTTCCTTTGCGCCGTTGATTCCGGGAGATTCAAATCCCGGTGTCGTTTCCGTCAGTCTCGGCGGCGTAGGCCGAAACATCGCCCATAACCTGAGTCTGCTGAGCATGGACGTCCGTTTTCTCACCGCCCTGGGGGATGATTCTTCCGCGCGTCTGCTGACGGACTCCTGTGGCGAATTAAAGATTGACCTGAGCCGCGCCCTCCGGGTTCCCGGCGGTAAGACCTCCACCTATCTTTTCCTCAGCAATCCCGACGGGGATATGGCGCTGGCCTTATCGGATATGGCGCTCTGTGACCGGATTTCCCCAGAATATCTGGCCTCGCAGGAACCTCTGCTGCAGGGGGCCCGGCTGGTCATCGCGGATGCCAACATTCCCGCCGCCTCCCTTGCCTGGCTGGCCGATCACGTCTCCGTTCCGATTTTTGCGGATCCGGTGTCCGTTCGAAAGGCGGAGAAGCTGCGCCCCGTTCTGAGCCGGCTTCATACCCTGAAGCCCAACCGCGCGGAGGCGGAATTCCTTTCGGGAATCCGAATTCTGGATGAAGCTTCCCTGCTGCGGGCTGCCCGGGTGCTCCTGGATACAGGGCTTCAGAGGATCTTCCTTTCTCTGGGGGCCTGGGGCGTGCTGGCCGCGGATAGGCATCAGGCTTTGCTGTTCCCCTGCGCCCCTGCCCGTCCGGTCAGCACCACAGGCGCCGGGGACGCTTTCATGGCCGCGCTGGCCTGGGCGGAGTCCGAAGATCTTTCCCTGGCCGAAGCCGCCCGGGCCGCTGTTTCCTCTGCGGCCCTGGCGATTGAATCCGATGCGGCGGTAAACCCGGATCTTTCCCTCGATGCCCTTCGGTGCCGCATTGCCGCTCATCCGGAGCTGATGCCCCGCGAACTCCATTTTGCGTAAAGCTCAATAATCTTTATGAAAGAAGGCTGAAACATGAACCCTTATCTGGATATCAATCCTGAAGTCGCCCGCGCCGTCGCCGAAGAGCGGCCCGTCGTCGCCCTGGAATCCACCATCATTTCCCACGGAATGCCCTATCCTCAGAATGTGGAAACCGCCCTGCAGGTGGAAAGAATCGTTCGGGAAAACGGCGCCGTCCCCGCCACCATCGCCATTCTGGGCGGCCGTCTGAAAGCCGGTCTGACCCCGGAGGAAATTGAATACCTGGGCAAAACAGGCCGCGGCGTCGCCAAGGCGTCCCGCCGGGATCTTCCGGTCCTCGTAGCCAAGGGAATGGATGGCGCCACCACCGTCACCACCACCATGATCATCGCCCATATGGCGGGCATCCGCTTCTTCGCCACCGGCGGAATCGGCGGTGTTCATCGCGGCGCGGAAAAAACCATGGATATCTCCGCAGACCTTGAGGAGCTGGCCAATACCCCCGTCATGGTCATCTGCGCCGGCGCCAAATCCATTCTGGATCTGGGGCTGACTCTGGAATATCTGGAAACCCATGGCGTTCCCGTCATCGGCTACGGAACAACCGAACTTCCCGCCTTCTATACCCGCCGCAGCGGTTTCTCCGTGGATTACCGTCTGGACACTCCGGAGGAGCTGGCCGGTGCCTTCAAGGCCCAGCGAGAAATGGGGCTGAAGGGCGGTATGCTGGTCACCAACCCGATCCCCGAACAGTATGCCATGGATTATGATGTCATCAACAAAGCCATTGACGACGCCATCGAAGCGTCCCGTCAGGAAGGCATCCACGGAAAGGAGACCACCCCCTACCTGCTGGCCAAGGTGAAGGATCTCACCGGCGGCGACAGCCTGGACAGCAACATCCAGCTGGTCTTCAACAACGCGGCCCTGGCCGCCAGAACCGCCGCCGCTTTCAGTGCCCTGTAAGGCATTCAGGCCCCGGTCCGATGCAGCGGCCGGGGTCTGTTCCTTTGATCAAATGGCCGAAAAAAAATATTTTTTCTCCCCTTGCACTTTCAGAAGAACTGTGCTATACTTCCATCCGTTCCGTTTGGAACGCCTGGGGCATTAGCACAGTTGGTAGCGCGCGACATTCGCATTGTCGAGGTCAGGGGT
>CAZMFY010000282.1:0-3044 GCA_964565635.1 uncultured Oscillospiraceae bacterium | reverse complement strand
CCGGAAACCGTCCTGCGGGACGCAAACCAGTCCCTGCTGGCCACCCGGCTGCCCTATGCTGATTACGCGGATATTCTTCCCGTGATGGATAAGGCAGGATACTATTCGGTGGAATGCTGGGGAGGAGCCACATTTGACAGCTGTCTTCGTTATTTGAACGAGGATCCATGGGAGCGTCTTCGTAAAATCAGAAAAAATATGCCGAACACCCGCCTGCAGATGCTGCTGCGCGGCCAGAACCTGCTGGGATACAAGCATTATCATGACGATGTCGTTGAAAAGTTTGTGGAGCTGAGCATCAAAAACGGCATCGATATTATCCGTATCTTTGATGCGCTGAATGATTTCCGCAACCTTGGCACAGCGCTGGAAGCCACAAAAAAATATGCTACGGATCGGACAATCGCTTCCGGTTGTATCAGCTATACGCAGAGTCCTGTACACACTGTTGAAAAATACGTAACAATGTGCAAGGACCTTGTTAAGATGGGTTTCGATACGCTGTGTCTGAAAGATATGGCCGGAACGATGAGTCCCTTCGAAGCGGAACACCTTATCAAGGGCATAAAAGACGCGGTAGGGGATGTGCCTGTAATCCTTCATACACACTGTACTACGGGCATGGCCTATATGACGCTGACCAAAGCGATCGAAAGCGGTGTTGATGTTATTGATACCGCCACCAGCTGTTTTTCTAACGGTACAAGTCAAGCTGCTACAGAGACTTTGTTCTATGCATGCCAGCAATACGGAATCGAGACAGAGCTGGATGAGAAGATTATTAATCAGGTCAATGATTACTTCAAGCCTGTTAAACAAAAATACATCGACAACGGTTTAATCAACCCGAAATCCATGGCTACCGATTCACAGGCTCTTGTCTATAAAGTTCCCGGCGGCATGCTGAGCAATATGATTGCCAACCTGAAAGACATGAACGCCATGGATAAGTTTGATGCCGCACTGCTGGAGATTCCGGAAGTAAGAAAAGATTTAGGGTATCCGCCGCTGGTAACCCCGTTGAGCCAGATGGTCGGCAATCAGGCGGTGACGAACGTGCTGGTGGGAGAGCGCTACAAAAATATTTCTAATGAAGTCAAGAACTATTTTAAAGGCGAATATGGGATTTCGCCCGCGCCCGTCGACAGCAAGCTGGAAGAAAAAATCCTTGGAGAGGGCGGAAAACCTGTAGACTGCCGGATTGAAGACAGCAAGCGTACAGGTGAAGACTTTAAAAAGGCCAAGGACGCGCTGGGCGACCTTGCCGAGTCTGAAGAGGATATT
This sequence comes from uncultured Oscillospiraceae bacterium, assembly GCA_964565635.1. Taxonomy (GTDB): domain Bacteria; phylum Bacillota; class Clostridia; order Christensenellales; family Aristaeellaceae; genus Aristaeella. The sequence continues at coordinate 1,760 of CAZMFY010000282.1, read as the reverse complement.
ATGAGTTATATCTGCTATCCGGCTCAGACAGAGAAATTCCTGAAGGCCAGGAAGGCAGAGCGGGAAAAGGTTGTGAAGTACACGATTGAGGAAGCGTAAGGAGGTATGAATGATGAACAGTCGGTTGAGGCTGAACATTGGAGAAAACTTCCTGGATGCAGTGCTTGGATACGCGGTGGTTTTCGTTGGCCTTTCCCTTCTGATGCTCGTTGTAATTCTGGTGGGGAAAATCATGGTTGCCAGCAAAAAGAAAGAAACGGAAAGAAGCGCATCCGCTTCAGCAGCCTCCGCGATTTCTTCCGCTGAATCATTGCCTGCATCTCCAAAGGAATTAGCGCCTGGGAGTGCCGGTGATTTAAAGCTGTACGATACCGATCCCCGGGATGCGGCAATGATCATGGCTATCGTCGCAAATAAGCTGGATAAACCCCTGAATGAGCTTCGGTTCAGATCCATCAAGGAGGTTAAATAAGATGAAATATAAGGTCACATTAAACGGGAAAACCTATGAAGTTGAAGTAGATCAGGGTGAAGCCATGATCCTCGATGAATATGAAGCCTATGTTCCGGCTCCTGCAGCTGCACCTGCCGCAGCAGCGCCTGCCGCCTCGCCAGCCCCTGCTGCACCGGCCTCCGCTCCCGCTGTTTCGGTCGCTTCAGGGGAGCAGGTAACGTCTCCCATGCCGGGCACGATTGTTAAGGTGAACGTATCAGCAGGGCAAAAAGTGAAAAGCGGAGAGGTGTTGCTGGTCCTCGAGGCTATGAAGATGGAAAACGAAATCATGGCACCTCATGATGCTACCGTGGCCCAGTTGTTGGTAGACGTCGGGAATAAAGTAGATACCGGTACGCCGCTGATTGTGCTGGGATAAGGGAGGAGAACAGAAAGATGTTAGCATCCCTTGGAAAATTGGTAACAGAATCAGGATTTGCAGGCTTTTTCAGCAATCCGGACGGCTGGAAAAATCTGATTATGATTGCGATTGCTTGTGTCCTGCTGTACCTGGGCATTAAGAAACAGTATGAGCCGCTGCTCATGGTAGGGATCGCCGTAGGCTGCCTTCTGGCCAATGTCAGCTCTGTATTTATGACTTCGGACAGACAGCTTCCCGACGCCCTGTACCATCAGGAACTGTGGGACGCTTTCCTGAACGAGAGCAGTGAGTATTATCACAGCTACGGACATATTATGTCACATGGCGGACTGATTGATATTCTGTACATTGGTGTTAAAGCCGGTTTGTATCCCTGTTTGATCTTTATAGGAATCGGCGCCATGACAGACTTCGGTCCTCTGATTTCTAATCCTAAATCATTGCTGTTGGGTGCAGCGGCGCAATTTGGCGTATTCTTCGCCTTCTTTGGGGCGAACCTGTTAGGCTTTGATGCACAGCAGGCTGCTTCCATTGGTATCATCGGCGGCGCGGACGGACCTACTGCTATCCTGACTACGACAAAACTTGCTCCGGAGCTTCTGGGTCCTATTGCCGTGGCCGCTTACAGCTATATGGCGCTGATTCCGATGATTCAGCCTCCGCTGATGAGAGCGCTGACAACTGAAAAAGAGCGCTCTGTGAAAATGGAGCAGCTACGTGAAGTCTCTAAAACGGAGAAAATTTTGTTCCCGATCGTAGTAACGATTTTTATTGTGCTGATGCTTCCGTCTACGGCTCCTCTGATTGGCTGCTTGATGTTCGGGAATCTCCTGAAGGAAACCGGCGTTACAGAACGGCTGAGTGATGTGGCACAGAACGCGCTGA
>CAZMFY010000281.1:0-3085 GCA_964565635.1 uncultured Oscillospiraceae bacterium | reverse complement strand
AGCCGTCATCCTCGTTGTAAATAACGTAGGGATCCGCCCTCTGTTCGATCACCGGCCTTCCGGCAGATGGGCTTTTAGACAGGCTGCCAGTTCTTCCAGGCCGTTACCGGTGACCGCGCTGACAGGAATAATATCATCAAAAGAGAAAGACGCAAAGCGTGCCGTTGCCTCAAGAATCGCCTCAGGTTTCACCAGATCTATTTTGTTGATCGCCAGAACCCTGGGAACCTTTCGATTGGAAATGTTCTCCGCAATTTCAAGATCTTTTTCACGAATGTTCGTCGCGTCTGCCACCATCAGCACACAGTCCATACCTTCCAGGGCATCTTTGACCGTATGCATCATGTATTCTCCGAGCCTTGTTCTTGGGTCGTGGATCCCCGGCGTGTCCAAAAAGACAAACTGACTGTCTTCATTGGTCACAACCCCCATAATGCGATTCCGTGTAGTTTGAGGGCGATGTGAAACAATGGCGATTTTTTCTCCGATCATTGCGTTCATCAGAGAGGATTTCCCGACATTTGGGCGTCCCACAATCGGAATGAATCCGGAATGGAAAACATGATTCTCTGCCATTATTCGTTATTTCCTTTCAAATCAAACTGATGCGGTAGAAGCGAATCAAGGGACGATGATTCTGTAAATTGGCCGTCCTGCCAGGTTACGATGACCTGAAGATTCGGTGCGAATTCACTCATAAACTGTCTGCAGATACCGCAAGGCCATCCTGGGGTCTCACGAGTTGCGATAGCGATTTTTTCAAATTCCAGGGCCCCTTCGCTGACTGCTTTCACCATCGCTGTACGTTCAGCGCAAATCGTACAGCCGAAGGAAGCGTTCTCAATATTGCAGCCGGTAAAGATTCTGCCATCCTTACACAGCAGCGCTGCCCCTACAGGATAATGTGAATACGGAGAATAGCTCCGGGACATGGCGTCCCTGGCCATGTCCAGCAGGATTTGATCATTTACTTTCACGGCTTCTCCTTCGCGGCCGATTCCGATTGTCTGAAGGATTTCTTCTTCTTTCTCCCGCATCTTTTTCCTTTCTTCGCTTTCCATATGATCATACCCCATCAGATGGAGCAGAGAATGAACCAGAAGATAGCAGGCTTCCCGTGCTTCAGAATGACCGAAGGCGGCAGCCTGTTCCTTTATGTGATCTATGGAAAGAACTACATCCCCCAGGAAGCATGCACCGTATACTTCATCATAGCTTTTCTTCAGACGGTTTTGCTGTAATCCCGCCGTTTTTCCCTCAGTCCATTGCGTGCTCGGAAAAGAAAGGACATCTGTCGCCTGGTCCAGATGGCGGTATTCCCTATTGAGGTTCTGAATTGTATGATCATCACAAATATGAATGCTAGCACAGCAGGGCAGCTGAATGCCCTCTGAGCGAATCGTCTGATCCGCAGCCGCCTGCATCAGGCTGGTCAAGGTGAAAGGAATCGGAAAATCCAATATCCATTCCAGTTTCATCACCGGCCTACTGTCCATTTTCATCACCTGATTCCTTTTGCTCTGTTTGACTGCCTTTTGCGTCCTGATTCACTGCCTCGTTCGAATGAACTGACGGCTGGACAGCGTCAGGAACTCTGTGCTGGACGTTCGGATATTCTATTCTCTCATGAAACACCCCCCGCAAAACGCCCGTAAACGCAGAGCATATTTCGTCGATGTCGCGCAAGGTAATGGGAGAATCGCTGAGCTGTCCATCCTCCAGCTTTCCGCGAACTAACCGTTCGATAAACTGATTGATCGCCTTCGGCGTTGGATCGGGCATAGAGCGAACCGCAGCTTCAATCGTATCCGCCAGCATAACAATCGCAGACTCTCTGGTGCTCGGCCGGGGGCCTTCATAACGGAATTCCGCCATGTCTACCGGGGACCCGTTAGACATCTGCAATGCTTTATGATAGAAATACATGACGGGCGTATCTCCATGATGGCACAGAATGATGTCAGCAACTTCCTGCGGCATTTTTTCTTTCAGGGCCATCTGATATCCGTCTCTTGTATGACTGGTCAGAATCGCTGATGATACATATGGATCCAGGTGATCATGGGGGTTTGATCCGCCTTGATTTTCCTTAAAATATTGCGGACGTTTCAGCTTGCCGATATCATGATAATAACCGGCCGCACGAGCCAGATACTGATTAGCGCCAATCCGTTCAGCTGCCGCTTCCGCCAGATTGGAGACAATCAGCGAATGGTGATAGGTTCCAGGGGCTTCAATTTGAAGCCTTCTGAGAAGCGGTTGATTGGGATTGCACAAATCCAGCAGTTTGCTGGGCGTCGGAAGCCTGAAGAGGGTTTCAAACACCGGTTGTAAGCTCATCGTTAAAACGCCGCTCAGAAGGCCTCCGCCAACGGCATAAAGTTCGGTTTCCATAATGTTCGTCATCGCTGTGGATGTCATCCACCGAATCGCAAGAATAGAAACGGCGTTAATCATCGCAGAGATAAATCCTGCCAGTAATGCGCGCATTCTCTGAGGATGTGCTTTCATGAACCGGACAGAACAGATTCCGCCTGATAAAGTCATGAGCAGCAGAAGAATCATCTCATACAGGTAAGAAGAATTGTTAACCGCGGCAAGGCCTGAATTCAGAATTGCCATAGGCACAATACTGGCGTACCCCGCCCTTGAACCCAGCAATACACTGAGCAGAATCGGAACGAAGGTCATGGGGACCAGATAGGCATTGGAAAACAGATGAAACAGAACGGCAATGGACAGGCCAAGCACAGAAACAATCATTTCGACAAGCAGCTTTCTGCTTTCATACAAGACTGTTTTATTGACCATGCGAAGCGACAGAATATAGCAGACCATCGCTGACAGCACCAGCAGCGCGGCACCGTAATAACTGGAAAAGTCGTAATCATTATCCTTTAAGAGGCCTAAAGCGCGAAGCATCTCCAGCTGACTGTTTGTGATCCGATCTCCGGAACGGACAATATTCTGGCCCTGAAGATATACAATCGGTTCAACAGCTTCGCGTGCAGCCGCTCTGGCCATTTCAGTCGCTTCCTGCTCTATGACCATATTAGGCTTCAGACAGGACCGAAGAACCGTAGGA
>CAZMFY010000280.1:0-3120 GCA_964565635.1 uncultured Oscillospiraceae bacterium | reverse complement strand
GCGGACGGAAACTTCGTGATTACCGCGGAGGCGAGAGAAATAAAATAAAAAAGCAAACCTCTGTTTCCGGAGGTTTGCGGATGATCCGAGCCGGAACCGACGCTATCGGTTCCGGCTTTTTGCGCTGTACAGGCGCCGGAAAAAACCGGGAAAAGGTTTACGGGCGCTCTTCCTGTTTACAGGGAGGAATCTGCCGAAAAACGAGCAAAAACCGGTGCAGGAAGGGGTTCCTCTCTCTTTTACAGGGAGGAGTCTATCAGATCGTTGATGGCTCGGGTCAGCTTGCGAATTTCCCCGTTGGCGTGCTGATCCATGGTCTTGACGTGAGCCAGCAGGCTTTCCGCCGCGGCCAGTAGCTGTTTATACTCCTGATGCTCCGCGGGCTTCCGCTTCTCTTCCTTTTTCGCGGGGGCCTTCTTTTTCCGGACCGGAGGCTCCAGCCGGATCCATTCCCCCTTCAGCAGATCGAAAACGGAACCGGAGTAGGGGGCTTCCGCCGGCAGACCGAAGCGCTCCGTCAGCAGGCCGGCCAGGGCTTCACAGCTTTCATCGTCCCCATGGTTGACGAAGATCCGGGCAGGCTTTTTTCCCATGCCCTCCACCCACCGGAGCAGCCCGTCCTGGTCCGCGTGACCGGATACGCCGTTCAGCAGGGCGATTTCCGCCTGAACCTTAATCTCCTCTCCCAGAATTTTGACCTCCTTGGCTCCGTCATAAATAATGCGGCCCAGGGTCCCGTTGGCCTGATATCCGACAAAGAGAACGGTGTTGGCGGCGTTCCACAGGTTGTGCTTCAGATGGTGCCGGATCCGGCCGCCCTCGCACATGCCGCCCGAGGCGATGATGACCTTCGGGTCCCTGTTCTGGTTCAGGGCTTTTGATTCTTCTACGGAGACGATAGTCTGCAGCCCGTCAAACCAGATGGGGTTTTCCCCCTGCCGCATAATCGCCCGGGCGTCTTCGTCCAGGCAGTCCGTGCTGCACTGCAGGAAAATGGCGGTGGCTTCGTTGGAGAGGGGGCTGTCCACATAGACCGGGAAATCCGGATAGGCCGGCAGCAGGTTCCGCATCTTGATTTCCCGGAAGAAGTACAGCAGCTCCTGGGTCCGGCCGATGGCAAAGGAGGGGATAATCACCGATCCGCCGCGCGCAAAGGTTTTCTCCAGAATTTCCGTCAGGAAGGGAATGGGATCCGTCCGGCGGTCGTGGAGGCGGCTGCCATAGGTGGACTCGATCATCAGATAGTCCGCGCCGGCCACCGGGCAGGGATCGTTGATAATCGGCTGGTCCGTATTGCCTACATCCCCGCTGAAGACCATGGTGACCTGCTTTCCGTCTTCCGTCAGGAAACATTCGATGGAGGAGGACCCCATCAGATGACCCGCGTCATTAAACCGGATGGACAGCCCTTCATCCACGGGAATGATCTGATGATATTCGCAGGGGCGGAACAGCTTCATGGCGTTTTCCGCGTCCTGGGCGGTATACAGCGGCTCCACCGGCTCCTTTCCCACGCGAAGGTTCTTCTTGGTCTGGTGCTCCGCGTCCTTTTCCTGGATGGACGCGCTGTCCGCCAGCATGATGGCGCAAAGGTTGGTGGTTTCCGCCGTGGCATAGATCTTCCCCCGGAACCCCTGCCGGACCAGCAGGGGAAGCATGCCGGAATGGTCGATATGGGCGTGGGTCAGCAGCACATATTCGATCCGCTCCGGCGAAACGGGCAGAGGAGCGTTCTCGTATTCATCGTCCCCCTGGGTCATGCCCTCATCCACCAGCAGAAAGCGGCCTTCATTCCATTCCAGCAGGGTTCTGCTGCCCGTGACCTCGTGGTTTGCTCCCAGAAACGTCAGCTTCATGGCGGGATGCCTCCCTTCAGAATTAAACATTCGCAGCTGCGGCTTACAGCTTTCATATTCTGTCTTTTCGGAAGAATTCTACCACAAAAGAACGGGCTGTGTCCACGGGAAAGGGGCCGATTGCGGCTTGAGACCCGCAGGGGCCTGTCCGGACCGGCCGCGTCCGCGGGGGGCGGGCAGAAGATTCTTCCTGTCCGGTGCCGATTCGTTCGTTGACATTCCCACGGGGGTATGATATATATTTTTTCGAGCCCGGACCGGGATGGGATGCTCCGGGCACCGAAACCGGCGCGGTGAGACCGACAGGATATCAGGAGGTTTTGCGATGGGTTTTGCGCTCACGAAAGATCTGAAGCATATGTTTTTTCCCGGCTTTTGCGATGTGCATGTGCATTTTCGCGAGCCGGGTTTTTCTTATAAGGAAACGATTGCCTCCGGCAGCCGGGCGGCGGCACGGGGCGGGTATACGGACGTCTGCGCCATGCCGAACCTGAATCCCGTACCCGATACCCCCGCCCATCTGGCGGAGGAGGAGCGGCTGATCCGGGACAGCGGCGGCTTCTGCCGGGTGCATCCCTACGGATCCCTGACCATGGGGGAAAAGGGGCAGGAAAGCGCGGACCTGGCGGGGATGGCCTCCCGGGTGATCGCCTTCTCCGACGACGGAAAGGGCGTCCAGCGGGAAAGCATGATGCGGTCCCTGATGGAAACCTGCCGGGATCTGGGGAAGATCGTCACGGCCCACTGCGAGGATGAAAGCCTGGTGCGGGGCGGATATATCCATGATGGCGCCTACGCGGCGGCCCACGGGCACAAGGGCATCTGCTCTGAAAGCGAGTGGGGCCCCATTGCCCGGGACGTGCGCCTGGCCCGGGAAACCAGCTGTAAGTACCATGTGTGCCATATCAGCTGCAGGGAGAGCGTGGAAATTATCCGCAAGGCGAAGGCGGAAGGCGTGGATATTACCTGCGAAACCGCGCCCCATTATCTGCTGCTGACGGAGGAGGATCTTCAGGAGGACGGTCACTTCCGCATGAATCCGCCGATCCGGTCCCGTGAGGACCGGGAGGCCCTGATCGAAGGCCTGCTGGACGGAACCGTGGACATGATCGCCACGGATCACGCGCCGCACAGCGTGGCGGAAAAGAGCCGGGGCCTGGCGGGCAGCGCCTTTGGCATCGTGGGGCTGGAAACCGCCTTCCCGGCGCTGTATACCGGGCTGGTGAAAACGGGGATCCTGTCGCTGGAGACGCTGATTGCAAAA
>CAZMFY010000279.1:0-3140 GCA_964565635.1 uncultured Oscillospiraceae bacterium | reverse complement strand
GGCCTTCATCAGGCCCATCTCGAAGCTGGGGGCGATGGACATGACCTCGCCGGTGGCCTTCATCTGGGTTCCCAGGGTCCGGGAGGCCCCGGCAAACTTGTCGAAGGGCCAGCGGGCCATCTTCACCACCACATAGTCCACCGTGGGCTCGAAGCAGGCGCAGGTCTTTCCCGTGACCTCGTTTTTGATTTCATCCAGCGTATACCCCAGGGCGATCCGGGTGGTCACCTTGGCGATGGGATACCCCGTGGCCTTGGATGCCAGCGCGGAGGAGCGGCTGACCCGGGGATTCACCTCGATGACCGCGTATTCAAAGCTCTCCGGATCCAGGGCGAACTGGCAGTTGCAGCCGCCCACGATCCCCAGGGCGGAGATGATATCCAGGGAGGCGGTGCGCAGCATCTGGTATTCCTTGTCGGACAGGGTCAGCGCCGGAGCAACCACCAGGCTGTCCCCGGTATGAATGCCCACGGGATCCACGTTCTCCATGCTGCAGATGGCGATGGCGTTTCCCGCGCTGTCCCGCATGACTTCAAACTCGATTTCCTTCCACCCGGCCACGGATTTCTCGATCAGCGCCTGGGTGATGGGAGACATGGTCAGCCCGTTGGCGGCAATCTCCCGCAGGGAAGCCTCATCCCCCGCGTATCCGCCGCCGGTGCCGCCCAGGGTAAAGGCAGGCCGGACGATCACGGGATAACCGATCTCCTCCGCGATGGCCACCGCTTCCTCAACCGTGTTGCAGATGCCGGAGGGAATCACCGGCTGGCCGATGGACTCCATGGTCTCCTTGAAGAGCTTCCGGTCCTCCGCCTTCTCGATGGCGTCGATGTTCACGCCGATCAGGCGTACCCCCTCCGCCTCCAGGAACCCTTCCTTCTCCAGCTGCATGGCCAGGGTCAGCCCCGTCTGCCCGCCCAGTCCGGCCAGCAGGCTGTCCGGCTTTTCCTTGCGGATAATCCGCTTCAGGGTCGGCAGGCTCAGGGGTTCCAGATAAATCTTATCCGCCATGACCTGATCCGTCATGATGGTGGCCGGGTTGGAGTTCACCAGAACCACCTGGATTCCTTCCTGCTTCAGCACCCGGCAGGCCTGGGTTCCGGCGTAGTCAAATTCAGCGGCCTGGCCGATCACGATGGGGCCAGAACCGATCATCAGCGCCTTGCGAATCCGTTCATCCTTCGGCATGGTCAATTTCCTCCCATCATGTCGCAGAACTGTTCAAACAGGAATCCGGTATCCGTGGGACCTGCGCAGGCCTCCGGATGAAACTGGGTGGTAAAGGCTTTCAGCGCCGGATAATACATGCCCTCGCAGGTCCCGTCATTGGCGTTCACGAACCGAAGCTCCCCCTGGGGGATGGAATCCGCCAGCACCGCGTATCCGTGGTTCTGGCTGGTAATCCAGGTGCGGCCCGTCTTCAGATCCCGCACGGGCTGGTTTCCGCCATGATGCCCGAACTTCATCTTTTCCGTCTTTCCCCCCAGGGCCAGAGCCGTTAGCTGATGCCCCAGGCAGATGCCGAACAGGGGAACCTTCCCCAGCAGCTTCCGGATCTGTTCAATGCAGAAGGTGTTCTCCGCCGGATCCCCAGGCCCGTTGGAAAGCATAATTCCGTCCGGTCTGAGGGCCAGGATCTCCTCCGCGGAGGTTCCCGCCGGCACCGCCGTCACCTGACAGCCGCGCTTGGTCAGCTTTCCCAGGATATTCCGCTTCATTCCGTAATCAATCAGCACCACGGAGAAACGCTTCTCTCCCTCCGGGGGAAAGACGGTTTTCTCCTTCCGGGTCACCTGATCCACCGCGCCACAGACGGCGTATTCCCGGATCTCCTTCAGATCCGAAGGAACCTCCCGGCAGATTTTCGCGTTCATGACGCCATGATCCCGCAGGTGACGGGTAATGGCCCGGGTGTCCACCCCGGCGATGGCGGGAATCCCCTGGGCAATGAGCCAGTCCTGCAGAAGGCCCTCGCAGCGGAAGTTGCTGGGATGATCGCACATCTCGTGCACCACATAGCCTCTGACCGCGGTTTTTCCCTCGAAATCGGAAGAAATCAGCCCGTAGTTTCCGATCTGCGGGAACGTCTGCATCACAATCTGCCCCGCGTAGCTGGGATCGGTCAGCGTCTCCAGATATCCGCAAACTCCCGTCGTAAACACCAGCTCACCGATGGAATCCGCGTCCGCCCCGATGCTTTCGCCTGGAAACACGGAGCCGTCCGCCAGCACCAGATATGCCTTCTTCATCCTGTCCTCCCCTTGTCCGGAATCGAAAAAAAAGAACACCCCGGCCGGGCGGCTGAAAGGTGTTTATCCTTCGGACTGCAGCGCAGTTTCTGTCGTCCTGTCCTTCACCGCCCTGTACCGGACTTGATCGTAGCATAAATGCGCAGGCATTGCAAGGAGCGGATTGTTTTTTTCTGTTTCTTTCCTTCTTCGGCTTGCGCAAACAGTATCAGTGCAGGTATAATGAAGATTGCTGTCCGGGAAGCGGGTATTCCGGGGCCGTATGAAAACAAGAATATCTGCAGGCCGGAAAAATGGCCTGAAAGGAGCTTTCTATGGGACACTGCGCAATTGTTGGCATTAACTGGGGCGACGAAGGCAAGGGCCGCATGGTGGATCTGCTGACGGAAGCCTTCGACGTGGTCATCCGCTACCAGGGCGGAGGCAATGCCGGGCATACGGTCATCAATGAATACGGCAAGTTCGCCCTGCATCTGCTGCCCTCCGGCATCTTCCGTCCCGGCGTTCTGAATGTGCTGGGCAACGGCGTGGCCCTGGATCTGGAAAATCTCTGGAACGAGATGGAGCAGGTCCGGGTTCAGGGCGTCCCCCTGACTCCGGAAAAGCTGGCGATCTCCGACCGGGCTTCCCTGCTCCTGCCCTGGCACCGGCAGCTGGACGGGCTGGAGGAAGCCCGCCTGGCGGACAAGGCCTACGGCTCCACGAAGCAGGGCATCGCCCCCTTCTATTCCGATAAGTATCGGAAAAAGACGATTCTGGCGGGCGAGCTCTTTGACCGGGACCGGCTGAAAGAGCATGCCGCCCAGCTGCTGGCCTGGAAGAATCTGACCCTCACCGGGGTTTACGGCGCGGAGCCGGTAAAGCTGGAGGATCTGATGGCCTGGCTGGATG
>CAZMFY010000278.1:0-3153 GCA_964565635.1 uncultured Oscillospiraceae bacterium | reverse complement strand
TTCAGACTATGAACCCATGATGCCCGAAGTCTGAAGGTCATTACAGCAATTCTCATTTAAATCCTTTCCGATGAAGATCTGTCACGATTTCTTCCCAGATGTGCTTTGCAGCGAAATCCGATCCTGCAGGAGAAGCGTGCGCGCCATCTTCGGCATACAGTTCAAGATCTGGCCAGCTTTTTTTGTAGCTCCACCAGTTCTCACCAACGGGAGCACGCGGCGCATGGATTGCAGCCGCAACTTTTTTATGGGATTCAACCATGTCCTTTTGCTTTTCCGGCTCATCTTTCCTTGACCAGCATTCGTAAATAATCGGTGTGCTTCCTGCTTTGCGGATCATCTCATTCAGAGAGACCGCGGCGTTCAGGAACTTTTCTTCCGGGCCGAACGGATGGGCATGCTCCTGAAGGACAACATAATCATAGCCGCCATAAAGAATGTTAAAGCGAACATCCGGCTCTTCCGCATGCTGGGAGAGGTACCATCCGCCGTGGGCGATCATGGTGACGCGGCAATTGAAGTCTTCATCTTCTGCCCGCTGTTTTACCATCAGAGGCATATCGTTGTAATATGTGTGGCTGTTACCAATAAACAGAATGCTCAGATCCTTTTTCTTTGCCATCAGAACAACCTCCTCAAATCAGAATCCTGCCGCGATTGGACAAACTGCGTGCCGATCACATCAACAAGTTCCGTCATCCGCATGAGTACCTATTCTCGTAAACAGTCTGGCGCTCCAGAACTCCATTCCGAGCTCATCCAGATAAAAATGAAAGATGGCCTGCCAGTTCCTTGTTGCGGTGCTCAGAATCATGTATTCCGCTTCGGAACGAACTGCGTCACTTGCAACCTCAAACAACTTCCTGCCAATGCCGGTTGAACGTCTGGATGCCATGTTTTTTTGCGATTGTTTCAGCAATCCGGGTCACGGGACAGGCATCTGCGTCAATGTAAATCGTCATGGATTCACAAACCTCCCGTACTTTCATCAGCAAGCCCTCAATAAAAGCGTAGTGTTGGGAAAGAAAGAATCATAAGAGCCAGGGCCTCATTGACATCTTCATAAAAGATGGTTCTGAAATAAGCCTGACAGTCCAGACTTGAAACAGGCATCCAGTCTGTGTTCTCAATTCTTTCTGTCATCGCAGTCACCGGCATTCCTTGCTGTCCGAACAGATATCGTCCGGCACTGATTTCCACCTGTACCGATTGATCTCCTGCACGGACCTGATATAGACCAGGCCTCCAATAGATCAGTCGGTACACCTCTTCGCCAGATGGATTGCTTAGAACCCGCCGGCCAATACCGGGAATAATAGTTGTGTCAATATCAAAACGGCTGTACCAATGGAAATTCTGACTTTGGATCTGTACAGGAACTGATGGAGCTACAATAGAACTCACATGGCCAATTCTCTGCCTGTTCTGATCATAAAACTCGTATCCCCATACTCCTGTAGCCGCTATTCGAAAGGTAATGACCTCTTTTGTGTTCATCTGCACCTCCTTCAAAATGGCAGCTCATAAGGATCGGCTCCTGAAAATCCTGTTTCTGATGAAATGTGGCTTTGAGCTTCTTCTGTAGCAGGCTTATCTTCGCTCAAGTTCAAATCTTTACCTTCATTTTTCTCAAGTTCAGCATGCTCTTCCCATGTGATGCCGTAAGGGAACCCACCGGAGGTATAACCGGCAATGAAAGCAAAGTTTTCATCCTGCAATGATGAGAATACTTCTTCGCCCTCTACTGCGCGCGAGATTCTTTTCTGCTTCTTCGCTTGAATCGTGGCTTCGTACGCCGCCTGTTTTTCAGGTTTCAGAACCTTCAACATGCAAAGCTCCTGCATCGCGCAGGCTCTATCCACATGGAAATGCTCCCGGTAGGCTTTAATAACATGCGAATCCTCGGAAAAGCCCTGTTGGGCAAACCACTCTCGGGCTTCCTGCAGACGTTTTTTTCTTGCTTCAGTCATTTTCCGACCTTTTCGCCGTTCACAATAACTACATTCATTTCCTCAATATCGATCTTTTCCCAGACATGCTCCTGCACATAGGGCTCATTTTTCAAATATGCATCAAGGCCAGCACGATCCGGGAAGTCCAGCACAAGCACGGATCCTTTCGGTTTTCCAGACTCATCGAGAATCCCGCCGGCACAAATAATATGTGAGCTCATCTGTTCCATTCCGGCTAGATGCCGAGGCCTGACCTCCATACGTTTATCAAGCATGTTTGTTCCATCATGTGCTGTAATAATGAACTGCATTTGCGAACCTCCTATCCAATGCTTGTTGAACGACTCATTTTTCTGAATAGTCTCTCACGATTCTCATTACGTTTCGTATGTTTGAAATATCAGCATCAACATCGCCGGTTTCCAGTGAATGGTTTGCATTTTCAGTGATGTACAGGTGTATTCCCGCAACCTGGCATGCATTTCGGATAGCATCACTGTTCGCCCAAGGATCAGATGTACCATGGAAAGCGATTGCGTCTTTGATCCCGAAAGAGAACGAAGCTTCCACAGGGGTGAAAAGCACATGACGGCATGGCACGTTATGCTTTTGAGCATAAGCGCCGGCCACAACGGTTCCTACACTCTTGGAAACGAACAGGATTTCATCATACTGGTTCCACTTAATCTCTTTCAGCAGCGTTTCCGCCTGATCCAAAGCCATTTCCGCACATTGCTTCATCTTCTCAGCATTGCCTTTTACGCCGGACGGAAAACCGCCGTAGGTGACCCGAACTGTTTGCCAGCCGATCGCAGAAAACATCTTGCCGCTATAGTACAGGAGAGGCTTATCACATGTGTAGCCGATTCCGGGAAACAGACAAACAATCTTCATGGTTCCTCCAAACAGCAATCCCTTTTGAAATAAGCCTTTGGCCCGTTTACAAAGGCAAGCAGAGTATACCACGGAATCCACGATATCTAAAGGCGTTTTCTTCTTGCTGAAGGCTAATTAATGCCGACTGAAAATTTTTTTGAAATTTTGATACTGAACGCTAAACGATGAGACAAAATGCTAAACGATGCGCTATTGCTTAAAGGTTGAAAGTCTGATAATGTTATGCTGTCGAAATTGACAGAGAGCATTCTGACGTTTGTCATGTGTCTGGAACTGATCCAGATGCTGATTGACCGGAACAACA
>CAZMFY010000277.1:0-3203 GCA_964565635.1 uncultured Oscillospiraceae bacterium | reverse complement strand
GACTGTATAACAACAGCGCGTTTAACGTCCTGTTCCGGGACGCGGATAAGGATCATATCGCAGTCATGATCGCTTCGGTGGATCACTATCAGCAGATCCGGGAAACACAGGGAAAAGAGAAGGCGGATGAAGCGATTCTCCGGGTGGCCCAGGCGCTGCGGGGAAGCTTCCGCTCGGTAGACAATATCTGCCGGATTCAGCAGGATGAGTTTGTGGTCATTCTTTCCCGGATGATCAGCTCCATGAAAAAACAGGTGTTTGAAAAGGTGGAGCAGATTAATCAGGCCCTGCAGGAAGGCTGGGAAGGGGATACTCCCCTGTCGCTGAGCGTGGGAATTGCCTTTTCCGACCGGCAAAATCCCCAGGGAGACGTGTTTGACGACGCGGATATTGCCCTGCAGCGCATGAAACAGATGCGGAAGATCGGCTGCGCGGTGTATTGAGTGGGAATAAACGCCGCCGGCCGGCATCAAAACAAGGCCTCAAAGCAGCTGCTTTGAGGCCTTTAAAAACCGGATGACGCCATTTCAGATGTTCCGGGGACACAGGCTGAGAATGCCCGCGGCCACATCCGGCTTGTTCATGGTATAGATATGGATATGCCGGATTCCGTTGGCCAGCAGATCGATGATCTGCTCCGCGGCATAGACGATGCCCGCCTGCTTCATGGCGGCGGGGCTTTCGCCGAAGAAATCCACGATGGACCGGAAACGGCGGGGAACATCGGTGCCGGACAGGGCGGCGCTGCGAATCAGCTGCCGGGGACTGGTAACGGGCATAATGCCCGCGATCACCGGCACGGTGATCCCCGCTTCCCGGGCCCGGTAAAGGAAATTATAAAACACCTCGTTGTTGAAAAACATCTGGGTGGTAATAAAATCCAGCCCCGCATCCACCTTTTCCTTCAAATGCTTCAGGTCGTCCTTTCGGTTCGGGGACTCGATATGGCCTTCCGGATAGCAGGCGCCGCCGAGGCAGAAATCCCCCTGCTCCCGGATTTCCCGGATCAGCTGGCAGGCATAGCGGTAATCGGTGGACACGGGTCCATCCGCCGGAAGATCCCCCCGCAGGGCCAGGATGTTTTCAATCCCGTTTTCCCGGTAGAGCGCCAGCATTTTCCGAACGTGCTCCCGGGTGGAGCTGACACAGGTCAGATGGGCCAGGGTTGGCACGCCGAATTCCCGCTGGATTCCCGCGGCGATCTGGGTCGTATAGGTGCTGGTGCCGCCGCCGGCGCCGTAGGTCACGCTCATGAAATCCGGATGAAGGGACGCGATACGCCGCGCGGATTCTGCGGTTTCCGCGTATTTTTCCGAGGTTTTCGGGGGAAAGACCTCCAGGGAAAAGGTGGGTTTTTCCGATTGGAGCAGGGTCGAGATTTTCATGGATGAAAAATCCTCCGTTTCGAAATAACGGGGCCCGGACAGCTCCGGCCCGAAGGGGTTCAAGCCGTTGACAAATCGTTTAGGGGGATTATACTGGATCTGCCGGAGAAAAGCAAAGCATACTTTTCTCCGAAGGAGTGAAACGACAATGACGCAAGCGTATGAGGAGCGGCCCGGAGAGATTGCCATCAGGCTGGAGCGGGTCCGGGAAAAAATCAGGGAGGCCTGCCGGCGGGCGGGGAGGAATCCGGAGGAGGTTACGCTGGTGGCCGTCAGCAAGACGAAGCCCATAGCGGCGATCCGGGAGGCCTACGGGGCCGGCGTCCGGGATTTCGGGGAGAATTACGTACAGGAGCTGACCGGAAAAATCCAGGATCCCGAAGGCCTGGCCGGGGAGGAGCCCATCCGCTGGCATATGATCGGCCATCTGCAGAAAAATAAGGTCAAATATATCGCGGGGCAGGTGGAAATGATCCACTCGGTGGATTCGGCAGCCCTGGCGGAGCAGATCGAAAAGGAAGCGGCCCGCAGGGGATGGACGGCGGAGATCCTGCTGGAGGTCAATGCGGGAGGAGAGGAGACCAAGTTCGGCTTTACGCCGGAGGAAACCCCGGAGGCGGCCCGGGCCATTTCGGCCTTTCCGCATCTGCGGCTGCGGGGGCTGATGACCTCGGCGCCCTATACGGAAGAGGGAGAAACGAACCGACCTTATTTCCGGGCGCTGCGGGAGCTGGCGGAACGGCTGAGCCGGGAGGGGCTGATTGCTCCTGACCGGAATGGAAGAACGCAGCCAGAGCTCTCCATGGGCATGTCCTGCGATTATGAAACGGCGGTGGAGGAAGGCGCCACTCTGGTGCGGGTGGGGACGGATATTTTCGGCGCGAGAGATTACGGAAAGAAGGCCTGACCGGCAAAAAAAACTGTTGACAGAAAGGACGGAGCGTGGTAAAGTATCCGCTGTTGGAAGCAGAGGCTTGCCCGCCCCTCACCTGGATCGCCTGCGCGGTCGGGTTCGATGGCGTTCCTTTTCGAATGAAGAGGTTTGTGATCATGAGCGACGGGTTGAAGCCCGTCGCTTTTTTCAGCCAGACATGTAGGAGGTGTATGGACATCGCAACCGAACTGATGATTAACGAGGAGATCCGCGACAGGGAAGTCCGGGTGATTGACGAAAACGGCGGTCAGCTGGGCGTCATGTCTGTTCAGCAGGCGCTGGCGATGGCGGAGGAAAGGGGTCTGGATCTGGCCAAGATTCAGCCGCAGGCCGTGCCGCCGGTATGCAAGCTGCTGGACTATGACAAATACCGCTATGAACAGGCAAAGCGGGAGCGGGAGAACCGGAAGAATCAGCGGGTTGTCGAAGTCAAGGAAGTGCAGCTGTCCGCCACCATCGAGGAAAACGATGTGAACACCAAGGCGAAGATGGCAATCCGCTTCCTGGAAGGCGGAGACAAGGTCAAGGTTTCCATTCGCTTCCGCGGACGCCAGATTACGCATAGCGAGATCGGCAAAAAGGTCATGGAAGATTTTGCCGAGCGCTGTAAGGATGCCAGCATGGTCGAACGCCGGCCGGTGCTGGACGGGCGCAACATGATTATGGTTCTGGCTCCCAAGGCTGCGAAAGCCTCCTTTGCCGAGAAAAAAGCAAAGAAGGAAGCCCAGGCCCGGGAAAACAGCGCTTCTCCCGAAGCGCGGAAGTAAAAACAAGGATTGGAAGGAGGACCCAAGCTATGCCTAAACAGAAATCCCATCGCGGAGCTGCAAAACGCTTTTCCTTTACCAAAACCGGTATTGTAAAGCATAAGCAGATGAATGCCA
>CAZMFY010000276.1:0-3220 GCA_964565635.1 uncultured Oscillospiraceae bacterium | reverse complement strand
CCTCTGTCAGGCGGCGGGCTGCACGGAAGCCTGCGACCTGGACGGGGGACAGACGGCGGTGGTCATCTTCATGGGAAAGCAGCTGAACAAAATCGGAAAATATGACGGAAAAACCTCCGCCCGGGAAACCTGCGAGGTGCTGGGCATCGGCTTCAGCGATCAGGTGGGCTCCTGGGACCTGCAGTAAGATCCGGGAGCATGCCCTGCCGGCGGGCCGGGAAGACAGCATGAGGAACCCGGCCGGGAGAAAGCCGGAGAAACGACGGAAGAGAACATGGAGATCATTTATTCGGATCCGGAGATCCTTGTATGCATAAAGCCGGCGGGGGTGCTGTCCGAGGAAAAGCCGGGCGGCCTGCCGGCGCTGCTGCGGGAAACTTTGGGGGATCCCGGGGCGGAGATCGATCCGGTGCACCGGCTGGACCGGGAGGCCGCGGGGCTGATGGTCTATGCCCGGACCCGGCGCGCCGCCGCGGAGCTGACCCGACAGATTACGGAGCATACCTTCCGGAAGGAATACCTGGCCCTGGTCCACGGGGTGCCCGCGGAAACCCAGGGGAGGATGGAGGATCTGCTGCTGCACAGCAGCCGGGAGAATAAGACCTATGTGGTCAGTCGGGAACGGAAAGGCGTCCGGAAGGCCGCCCTGGAATATACGGTGCTATGCAGCCTGGAAGGACTTTCCCTGGTGCGGATTCACCTGCTGACGGGGCGCACCCATCAGATCCGGGCTCAGTTTTCTTCCCGGGGAATGCCCCTGGCGGGAGACCGGCGGTATGGCTCCACGGGAGACCGGGGAGGCCTGGCCCTCTGGTCCTGCCGGCTGGCGTTCGCCCATCCGAGCACGGGAGAAAGGATGGACTTTTTCAGAAGCCCGCCCCCGGATCCGCCCTGGACCGGTTTTTTGCAGGACATGGAATAGAAAAGAAAAGCCGCGCATCCGCGCGGCGCTTTTGTTTTTCGCAGAATGAAAGAATTGACCGGGCAGGGGTTCGAGACTATAATAGGGGAGATTTGAATTACACGCATCGAGAGAGGAGTATTCCCGTGCGTTTCAAGAAAGCTGTTCTGATCCTTCTTCTTCTGCTGCTGACCGGGCTGGCCTGCGGGGCCGGGGCGGAGGAGTTTATCCTGCAGGTGAGCCTGAAGGGTACGGTCTATGGGTCCGACGGATCCCAGAGGGAGGAAGCGGCCGCGGGGACCTTTGACGCCTATCTGGACGATCAGCCCCTGGGCAAGCTGGTGGCCAACGCCTTCGGCAGCACGAAGCTGACCTTCCGGGCCGGCGGGACGCTGAAGCTGGTTCCCCGGCCGGATACGATTGAAGAGGGCTTCCGGGCGGAGGAGGAATATTCCTTCGAGCTTGCTTCGACGGATACCACGGTGGAGGTGCTGCTGCTCCCGGACGCGGGCTTTTTCCAGGTCCGGGCGGAGGGAGCCCGCCGCTACCGGGTGCGGGAGGACCGGCCGGAGGCGGAGAACAGCTTCTCCTTTACCGAAGATCGGATTTCCCTGTCCTTTGAAACCGATGGAGCGGGATCCTATCTGACGCCCCGGGCCATTCCGGCCGGAAATTATATGCTGACGGATGAAGCGGATCCGACGGTTTCCTATGCGTTCCGGGTTTATCCCTACGAACCGGAGCGGAAGAATATCACCCTGATCGATACCCGGGAAGAGGCGGCGGAGCATGTGATCGCGCCTACGCCCACCCCGAGCCCCACGCCGGTACCCACGGCCACGCCGAGCCCGACGCCCACGGCCACACCGACAGCCACGCCGAGCCCGACGCCCACGGCCACGCCGACGGCTACGCCGAGCCCGACGCCTACAGCGACTCCGAGCCCGACGCCCACGGCTACGCCCACGGCCACGCCGAGCCCGACGCCTACGGCCACACCGACGGCCACGCCGAGCCCGACACAGACAGCCACACCCACGGCCACGCCGAGCCCGACGCCCACGGCTACACCGACGGCCACGCCGAGTCCGACGCCCACGGCCACACCGACGACCACGCCGAGCCCGACACCCACGGCCACCCCGACGGCCACGCCGAGCCCGACGCCCACGGCCACGCCGAGCCCGACACCTACGGCCACACCGAGTCCGACGCCTACGGCAACTCCCACAGCCACGCCGAGCCCGACGCCCACGGCTACGCCCACGGCGACTCCGAGCCCGACGCCCACAGCCACACCGACGGCTACGCAGAGCCCGACGCCCACGGCCACGCCCACGGCCACGCCGAGCCCGACGCCCACGGCCACACCGACGGCCACGCCGAGCCCGACACCTACGGCCACACCGACGGCCACGCCGAGCCCGACGCCGACGCCTACGGCCACTCCGAGCCCGACGCCCACGGCCACCCCGACGGCCACGCCGGAACCCACGGCTACGCCGCTGCCGGATGACCTGGAACCCGAGTCGATTGAACTGCCGGCGCTGAAAAAGGGACGCGTATTCGGTATGGGTCAGGTATCCGTGAATGTGTTTAACGACCTGAACCATAACAGCAATCAGGGCAACGGAGACCGGGGAATGTCCGGGGTGCTGCTGGAGCTGGTGCTGTACGACGAAGCGGAGGAAGAGGGCACCATCGTCTCTACCGGTGTGACGGGCCAGGACGGCACGCAGGTCTTCAGCCGGCTTCCCGCCGGATCATACAGTATTCGCTGTTATCTTCCCGAGGGATACGCATACAGCGAGAAGAGCCCCAGAACGAATTCCATCAAGGATAACGCCATGGAGCGGCAGAGCGCTCCCCAGCAGGAGAGCCCGTTGTTCACGCTGGAGGAAGCGGGCGAATGGAATATGGGCATCGGAGCCACCGAGACCGCCAGATTTGAAGGCAGGGCCTGGATCGACGAAAACGGAAACGGCCTCATGGAGGACGATGAGCCGCCGCTGGCGGGGCTGACGGTAGAGATGAAAGGCGTCCGGAACGGACTGACCTATCGGACGGTGACGGATGCGGAAGGCTTTTACAGCTTTACCCAGCTTCGGAAGGGCAGCTACCGGATGGAGGCGGCTCTGCCGGAGCCCTACGTGCTGACGGTCAACGCCAGGGGAGCTCAGTTCCCCAGAGGCCGGAACGCCCGGGAGGGCAGCAGCGCCTTCTCCGCGGATATTACCTTTGACAATCGGACCATGGCGCTGGAGAATCAGAACATCGGCGTTTACATTCCCGCGGCCCTCACGGGGCTTTGCTTCCTGG
>CAZMFY010000275.1:0-3234 GCA_964565635.1 uncultured Oscillospiraceae bacterium | reverse complement strand
CGTTTATCGTATGGTTCGTGCTGATTCTCAAGGCGGGATATGTTCAGCTGAAAAAAGAGTTTAATTACTCGATGCTTCTGGTTGTTTTTGTTCTGGCGCTGATGCTGGGAAATATGGCTGAAGCGACACTGATGTTCTATCAATTCATTACTGGACATGCTTTCTTCTTCCTCTGCGGGTGGATTTATGGCTGTATGGGTTATGACGAGAAGCCGATAGCAAACAGGCAGCAAAGACGTAGGAAGAGATAGAATCAGGTTTTTCCGGCAGGAGGCGATTTTTCGCCTCCTGTTTTTTTATTCATGGGATGTTTACAGTCGGAATGGGCGGATTGATGATATACTGAAACGGGTCAGGGGACCCGATGAGAAAGATTGAAGGACTGAAGGAGATACGGAAACGGATGCTTCAGGTAGAGAAAAAGAAACGGAAGGGCGGCCGGAAATGGCTGATCTGGGGAATTCTGGGGATCGCGGTGATCGCGGCCGGGATTTTCGCCTGGGCGGCGCTGCGGCCGGTGCCTGAAATAGAGGAGAGCCCGGACACCCGGGGAACTTTGACGAGCAGGGAAACGACGGAGATCAGCAGCCTTGAAATTCAGGTACGGGGAAAGGATCCCTGGACGGCGGAACGGGGCGAGGACGGAATTCTGCGGGTGGACGGTCCCGACGGCTGGACGCCGGATTCCACCCTGACGGAGCAGATTGAGGAGACGCTGGCCGGCCTGGCCTATGAGGATATTCTGACGGAGGATCCGGCGGAATATGAGGGCCGGCTGGAGGAATTCGGACTGGCTGATCCGGCCCTGAGGGCGCGGGTACGGTTTTCGGACGGGACGGAGATCGGCTTCAGCATCGGGGACAGGGAAGCCATGGACGAAAATGACGTCCGATATATGCTGGTGGAGGGAGATTCCAGGCTGTTCGCGGTGGCCGGCAGCGTATATGAGGATCTGCTGGTGGAAAAAGCACTGCTGCGGCCGGTGCCGAAGATTGAACTGCAGGCATCCCGGATTGACCGGATTACCGTGATGGACGGGAATGAGCTTATTCTAAAGGAATGGCAGCTGGAAGGGGAGATTACCGACACAGACGCGGCGGAAAACTGGAAGGTGACGGCGCCGGTAGAATATCCCGCGGATCAGGATCAGATGTCAAAGCTGCGGAAGAGCGTGGCCAATCTGAGACTGGGGCTTTACGTGGAGGAGGCCCGGGAGGACAATCTGGCTCAATATGGGCTGGAGAACCCGGCCGTGATCCTGGAGGTCCATATGGCGGCAGGGACCACGGGGCAGATCGTGGACGGCGGCGCGGTCAACGTGCAGGACCGGGAGGAGGAAACCTTCCGGATCGCGCTGGGGGACAACCGGAACGAGATGACCGTATACTGCCTTTACGGCAACACGGTATATACCCTGAGCCGGTTTTCCATCGAGGCGATTACGGAGACGGATCCCATGGAGACGCTGGCCCGGTATCCGGTGGCGGTGCGGACGGAGAATCTGGGGAGCCTGGAGATTACCCGGGAGGACGGGAGCAGGGATACTTATCAGCTGACCTACACCAGCCAGCCGCCGGAGGAAGAAGGAGCGGAACCGGAGACGGTGGTTACCTGCACGAAGAACGGGACGGAGATGGCCTATGCTGTTTTCCAGGCGGCTTATGAGCGGCTGCTGACGGTGGACGTGAGCGGCCGGCTGCCGGAGGACTGGGAAAAGCAGGAAAGTACGGAAATATGGACAATTACAAGCCTGAGCGGAAGAACCCACAGGGTGGAATTAAGCCCCTTCGACGCCATGCATGACGCTGTTACGGTGGACGGATATACGCTGTTTTACCTGATTAAAGGCGGGATGGGCAGTGATCTGTAACGAAAAACACCTTCCGGCGGTCTCTCGGACGGAGCGGAAGGTGCAAGAAGGGGACGATCATAGCCTATATAGTAAGGAAGTAATCCTGTGATTGATCTGCCGGATTTACAGGACTTTCATCCGATGGCGGTGATAAACCTGTCATAATACCGGAGGGTGACTTCCTGGCCCTGCTGAAAATCGGGGAGAGGGAGCTCCTGGTCCCAGTAGAACATGCGCTCCCGGTCGCCGTGCTTATCGGGCTCACCCAGGAAGATCAGATCACGGAAGAGGACGCCGTCGATGACGGAGTCCTCTTCGTTTGCATGGTCGAAAAGGACGGTGATTTCGTGAGAGCGGCCGCCATGGAGGGCGGTATTCAGATGACGGGCATACGCCCGGAGGGGGCGGATGGTCAGATCCCAGTCGAAGACGGCGACGCAGCCGGCTACGACCACGGTCAGGGTGACCCAGAGCGCCGGGCGGTTCTGCTTATGATCATCCACGGTCAGCAGCCAGACGACCAGGAGCAGGGCCACGGCCAGAAAGCAGCAGAGCAGGATGATCCGCTTTTTGATCTGCCGGTTCAGTTCGGTGAGGTTCTGCTCCGTATATAAAGGCTTCAGCTCCATGTGAATTCTCCTTCCGGGGATCGGTATTGCAGAAATTTTATCAGAAAAGGTATCCGGATACAAGGGGATGATCCGGGGACGATGGAGGGCAGAAGGCAAATCTTGAGAAAGTTAACAAAAATGTTAGAAAAACTTAAGAAATAAGCTTGCTTTTAAACCGGGGGTATGATAATATCTAACGGTTAGCCCGGTTGGCTGTCGGGCGGCTGCATGCGTTTCTTTGGCGCATGTTCCGACGGCCGGCGATACGTCTCTTAAAGCGCTTTTCAGCGCCGCGCCTTCCATAGCGGCCGATGAGCGCTGTCGCGTCCCTGCTTTCACCAGGGGCGGACAAAAGGATCCTTTCGGGTTTCACGGCGGTTGGGTTGCCGTCCGGGAGCTGCGGAAGGATCGGCCGAAGCGGATGCTTCGGCGGGCTCCTTCTCCTGTTCGGGCTATGGAGGGGGCCGGAGAGCGGAACGAGGTTCCGCGTTGTTTTCCCATTTGACCATTTGGTCAGGAATTAACGGAGGTGTAAGACACACATGGCACGCATTGCAGGCGTTGACCTGCCCAGAGAAAAGCGCGTTGAGGTCGGCCTGACCTATATCTACGGGATCGGTCTGACGACGTCGCAGAAACTGCTGGCGGAAGTCGGCATCAATCCGGATACCCGGGTAAAGGATCTCTCCGAGACTGAAATCAGCAAGCTGCGTGAGTACATTGAGCATCACCTGAAGGTGGAAGGCGATCTTCGCCGGGAAGTGTCTCTGA
>CAZMFY010000274.1:0-3252 GCA_964565635.1 uncultured Oscillospiraceae bacterium | reverse complement strand
CGCAGGCCTGGCCTGTCTGAGAGAAAGCTCCTTATCTTCTGATTTTTCCCATTCCTCCATGACAGATTTGCATGCATCGCTGTCCTCGATCACATACAGGATCCCGTTTGCCTCAAGTATATCCACTATGGACTTGAGAGATCCGGCTACAAGCATTGTATTTACCATATAGCTGTTCCTCCTTAAAGAGTCTGATAGTTTTATTTCTGACCGCCTATATTTTATACCATATCCGTCATAAATAACACATCAATTATGGGTATATTATTGTGATATACTATTATAGAAAATCATGCATTTTGATAAAACGGGAAAGGGAAGCGTGAGACAGATGAAAGAACTGAAAACAGGAATAAAACATAAACTGGAGAAAACAGTAACAGAAGATGTAACTGCGGATGCGTGGGGCAGCGGAGGTCTTCCGGTGTTCGCCACACCTGCGATGATAGCGCTTATGGAGATGACCGCATGGGAGAGCGTCGAGCCGTATATGCCTGAGGGCTGCAGCACGGTCGGAACTCACCTTGATGTGTCGCATCTTGCGCCGAGCCCTGTGGGAGCTCACATCACGGCGGAAAGCGAGCTCCTGAGTTTGGAAACCACGTCTGTTAAATAGAACCTGTACCCGTTGTGGTTACAGGACTTTTTTTGTCAATATGTTGTATTTTCTGCATGCCTATTCTTGACTATTTCTTCAAAATATGTTACAATTTCAAGTAATAGGAGGCTTTGCAATGTATCTGAACATCACAGGCAAGGAAGGTCACGAGCATCTTTATCTCAACGAGAAAATCTCGTACAAGGATCCCGTGACCGGCAAAAGAAAACACACTAACAGAACAGTCGAAGCGCTCGGCAGTCTGGAAGATCTGAAAAAAATCTATGATGACCCTATCGCGCACTTCAAGGAAGTTGCAAAACAACGAACGGCCGAAAAGAAGAAATCGTCTACGGTAAGCATAGAGATCGATCTCAATGAAACTATGGATGTCGATGAAGACAATCTGAAAAATGTTGGTTACGGTATTCTTAAGCAGATCTACAAGGATCTTGAGATCGACAAGTTCTGGAACTGGAAGACCAGAAAGCTCAATGTGGACTACAGCATCGATCAGATATACAGGCTCCTTGTGTTCGGAAGAGCCCTCTACCCCGGCTCAAAGAAGTGGACTTATGAGCACCGACGCATGTTCTTTGAAGGATATGACGGATTCAGCCTTGACGATGTCTACTATGCTCTGGACATAATAGCCAGAAACCAGGAAGCTCTGCAGGAATGGATCTTCGATCATTCAAAGAATCTGATCAAGCGGGATCTTTCCACCTCATATTTCGACTGCACTAACTACTACTTCGACATAGGCCGATCGGATATGGACATCCTTGATGACGAAGGAACCCCCGTGGACAAGGACGGCAATCCAGTCCCGGCAAAGTACCGTAAGCGCGGACCGGAGAAAAACAAAAGACCTGACCCAATCGTTTCGATGGGGCTTATGATCGATCGTAATGGCATCCCTGTTGCATACGATCTTTTCCCCGGTAATGAATCTGAAAAACTACACATGCGGCCGATAGTAAACCGTATGAAGGAGCGCTTTGATGACATGAGGATCATCTTCGTTGCAGACAGAGGGCTCAACACATCAGATAACATCTACTGGCTCAACGGAGATAACCGCGAAGACGAGAATCCAAGGGACGGCTATGTGTATGGGCAGTCGATCCGAGGATCTACTGATGAGTTCAAGGCATGGGTGCTTGACGGCGGTTACACCGATGAAAAGATCATTGCTGATGATGGCAACGAGATCACCTTCAGACACAAGTCGCGTATCTTTCCTAAAGAGATCAAGGTCAATGTATCCAAACCGGGCATAAAGAAACGCCATACAAAGACCGTGATCATAGACCAGAAGCAGATGGTCTACTACTCAGAAAAATATGCGAGGAAGCAGAAGGCTGACAGAGACGTAATGATCGCTAGAGCAGAAGACCTCATAGCTCATCCTAAGAAGTACGATAAGATCACTGCTGCAGGTAGCGCTGCATACATAATGAACATCTCATTCAACAAGAACACAGGTGAGATAGTTGACGGCAAGGATCTGTATCTGGATAAAGAAAAGATAGCTGAAGACGAAAAGTATGACGGGTACTACTCCATCGTTACCAGTGAACTCGAGATGACAGACCATGAATTGAGAGATGTGTACAGGGGCCTTGCAAGGATAGAAGAGACATTCAAGATATCCAAGTCAGAGTTCAGCGCAAGACCGGTATTCGTAAAGACCAATGATCACATTGATGCTCACTTCTCTACCTGCTTCACCGCGTTGGTTTTGATTAGGACACTCGAGAACATGTTGGGAAACAGATATCCTGTCAGCGAGATATTAGAATCTCTCAGAAAGTACCGCTGCACCAGAATCTCGGATAGCAACCAGTACCAGATGGTATTCTACAACGAAGTCCTGGATGAAATCTCGAAGCTCTTCACACTTGAACTGAACGTAAAATACAGGACTCAGGAACAAATGAGACGGCTTCTCAGATACTGACCGATAGCGAGAGCAGAGTCAATGACGCCGCAGGCGCCGCAAAGCGGGCTCGATCCTTGACTATGCGACTCGGAGCACCCTCTTCTGCGTCAGCAGCGGGATCACACGCTGCTGGCTGCCTCCCTGGCGAAGGGAAAAGCTGCGATCGTCTCTGGCGAAGCCTGAGACACCGCTTTCCCTGCCGACTCTGCGAAGCTGTGTCGGCTGGTGAAGGCGGAGGAGGAGTGGGGTATCACGATCCCTGCCGAGGAGTACGGCCAGTGCGCGACCGTTGCGAGCATGACCCGCGTCGTGGAGAACCTGCTCGACGGCACTTCCGACACCGCGAAGTCCAAAGAGCGCGTGCCCGTCCGGCCCATTACCCGCTTTGAGGATTCCCCGGAGTACCGCCACTTCCTTGAGCGCCAGGAGGCCCTCGTCGGCAAGGGAGACAATCCCTACTTCGTCACCCATGAGTCGCCCCTCCTTGATACCGGTATCATCGACGGCAAGGAAGTCCTGGAATTCGGCAGCTACAACTATATCGGCATGAGCGGCCGCAAGGAAGTCAAGGACGCCGCCAAGGCCGCCATCGACAAGTACGGCACCTCCGCCTCCGGCAGCCGCCTGCTGGCCGGCGAAAAGACCCTGCACAAGGAACTGGAAGCCGCCATCGCCGAATGGAAGCACACCGAAACCGCCCTGGTGCTGG
>CAZMFY010000273.1:0-3288 GCA_964565635.1 uncultured Oscillospiraceae bacterium | reverse complement strand
CACATCCCAGCATCGCGGCCAGGAGGATCAGGGCGATCAGGCGTCTTTTCATGATTCACCTTCGCGTTCGTTTTCCGGAAACCATTCCGGTAGAACAAGCATAACAGAATATCCATATTTTGTCAATAAATTGTAACTTATCAGAAACATATGCACAGCATGTAGGTTTCTGCCTTTGAAAACCGCAGACGCTTACGCTGAAACCATGAGCATCCGATGATAAATAACGACGAACCTCCGGCCTTTGAAACCTGCAGCTTTCAATTCAGGGATCCGCGCCCTTCCGACTTTTGAAAACGCCCTTCTCTGTTCCCGCAAAAAATGGTATGATATCCTCATCTTCCGGGAAGAAATATCCGGAACGACCGGAGGAGATCTGACGGCGGAGGATAATCCCGCCTTATGGGGAGGAATGGACGGGCATGAAGATTTCAAAGCGGGACGCGCTGCGGTGGTTTACCTTTTTTGCCGAACTGCCGGAGGGAGAGCCTCTGGGGTGCCGTCAGCAGGAGATTGCCCTGGCGGTGTTCAGCCAGATTGAGCTGGCAGCGGAGGATCGGTTCCGCCGGCTCCAGGCGGAAATTCCCGGGCTGAAGGGCCTGGGCCGGGGCCCCAGCACCTATTTCGTGGGGCCGGAGGACCGTTTTCCCGCGGGCTGCCGCTCCTGCCTGCTGGGCACCGGGCTCAGCGCCGTGCGGAAGACCAACCGGTGCAACGCGGCCTGCCCCTTCTGCTATGATTACGGGGTGCTGAACGCCATTCCGCCCATCGGGGAGGGACTGTGGGAAATCGGCGGCGGAAAGTACCGGGAGGAGGATCTGGACCTGCTCTTTACCCTGCAGGGAAAGCCCACCGGCATCGCCTATGTGTATCTGGAGCCCTTCATGGAGATCGAAAAATATTACGGTATCATCCGCCGCTTCCATGAGGCGGGGGTGCACCAGCATTTGTATACAAACGGCCTGAACGCCACGCCGGAGAATCTGAAGCCCCTGGGGGAGGCGGGGCTGGACGAGATCCGGTTCAACCTGGGCGCCTCGAATACCGCGGACCGGGTCATCGAAGCCATGGCCGCCGCGAAGGATTACATGCCCCAGGCGGGCATCGAAACGCCCATGACCCGGGAATTTGATGCCCAGTTCCACGCGAAGAAGGAAAAGATCCTGAAAACCGGGATCGATTTTATGAACTGCGCGGAGCTGCACCTGAACGGGAACAACCTGGGGAATTACTGGGGCGAGAATCTGTATTTCTATCGCATGGGCTATCTGAGCCCCCTGTTCAGCCGGGAGATCTCCCTGAAAATGATGAAGGAGGCCGCCCTGGAGGGATGGCCCATCGTCGTGCATGACTGCTCCAACCGGACCAAATTCGCCCGGGATCTGAATCAGCAGGCGAAGGAGGGCGGCTGGTTCGGCCGCACCAGCTACGGCTGCGAGCTGGACGCCTATCCCTATGCCGCCTTCCTGCCGGTGCTGGAGGATCTGTCCTTCCCCTTCCTGGAGGAGGAAGAGCTGCCGAAGGGGTACCGTCCGGGGGATATCGTGCTGTAATTATATTGTAACTTTTTTGTAAAAACTTCCCCTTCGCTGTTGACAATTCCTGCCTTTTGTGTAGAATAGCTGCCGCTCCGGGATTTGCACCGGAGCGGCATTCCGGTATATCCGGTTAAGCGGGAAAACCTGCGGCGTCTTTCCGGGCTCCGAAAGGAAAAAGGAAACTTCGGAGGGCCGGCAACAGGGAAAGACGCATGTGCTTTCCCGGGCTCCGAAAGGAAAAACCCGGAACTTCGGAGGGCCGGCCTGAGAAGCAGGCCCGCGGCGCCTTCCCGAATCCGCGGCCGGCAATACGAGGATTTTGCCATTGGAAACGAAGGAGAAATAGCTTTTTGGAACGAACCGAAAAACATGCTTTCAGTCTGCCGCCCATCGGGCAGCGGATTATCAGAACCAGCGTTGCTGTGGTTTTATGTCTGTTCTATTATATGCTGCGGGGCTATGAGGGCAGCGGGATGCCGGCGGAGGCGGCCATCACCGCCATCATCTGCGTCCAGCCCTATGCCCGGGCCGTGCGGGAAAACGCCCTGATCCGGCTGGGCGGCACCCTGGTGGGCGCCGTATGGGGATTCCTCTTCCTGCTGCTGCTCTCCCGCTTTCCCCGGCCGGGGGAAAACCGGATCCTGCTTTATTCCATGATGGGCGCGGGCATCCTGATTTCCCTGTATACCCCGGTGCTGCTGAAAAAGCCGGATCTCTCCGGCCTCAGCGCCATCGTCTTTATCTGCGTGGTCATCGCCTATCCGGAAATCGAAAATCCCCTGGACCAGGCCTTCCATCGGCTGGCGGACGTGATGGTGGGCACCATGGCGGCCACCCTGGTCAATATCGCCCATCTGCCGGCCCGGAAGCGGAAGCATACGGTGCTCTTTGCCCGCATGGAGGATCTGTTTCCCAACCGGCTGGGGGAGGTTTCCCCCGCGGTGATGTACGGGCTGAATAACCTGTATCAGGAAGGGGCGAAAATCTGCCTGGTGTCCCAGCACGCCCCCGCGCTGATTCTGCCCCAGCTGCATCATGTGAAGATGGCCATGCCCATGATCGTCATGGACGGGGCGGCCATTTACGACCCGAAGGAGAACCGCTACCTGGCCACGGAAAACCTGCCGGCCGCCTCCTCCAAATGGCTGATGAAGCGGCTGAACGACATGGGGCTGCGCTTCTTCGTCTATACGATTCACCGGGACGCCAATTTCATCTTTCATCCCGGCGCCATGACCCCGGAGGAGGAGAAGGTCTATCGTCAGTTCCGCCGGAGCCCCTACCGCCGCTATATGGAGGACGACCATTTCTCCCTGTCGGACGTGGTGTATTTCAAGTGCATCACCGATCAGGCCACCGCGGAGAAGGCCCTGAAGGCCCTGACCCCCGCCCTGGCGGAGAAGAAGCTCCGGGCGGTGATCCGGCCCCAGCCGGGTTCCGACTGCATGAGCCTGTATGTTTATTCCGCCTATGCCACGGTGGATCATACCCGGGACCACCTGATGCGGCTGCAGCGGCAGAAGGATCCGGACTGCGATTTCGAGGAGATTTCCCTGCCGGCCAAAGACGGGGAGCCGATGAATCCCGCCCGGGTGCTGCGGCGGCTGAACCGGGCCTACTTTCACGGGTGTCGGAACCGGGCGAAGCCGGAAGCCTCCCGGGGATAGGCCAGGGCCAGGAACCTGCAGGGACTTGCCGAAGCAAAGCTGTGAAAACAAAGGAGGGGCTGCCTTACAGGGCGGCCCTTTTT
>CAZMFY010000272.1:0-3290 GCA_964565635.1 uncultured Oscillospiraceae bacterium | reverse complement strand
AAAGGAACCCTGGCTCCTGCTGTTCAAAAACGAAACCCACAACCATCCTACGGACATCTAACCCTTCGGCGGCGCCGCCTCCTGTATCGGCGGCGCCATCCGGGATCCTCTCAGCGGCCGGGCTTATGTGTACGGCGCCATGCGCGTCACCGGGGCGGGGGATCCTACCCGGCCCGTGGAGGAGACCATCCCCGGAAAGCTGCCCCAGCGGAAGCTGGTGACCACGGCGGCTGCGGGATATTCCTCCTATGGCAATCAGATCGGTCTGGCT
Source organism: uncultured Oscillospiraceae bacterium (assembly GCA_964565635.1). Lineage (GTDB taxonomy): Bacteria > Bacillota > Clostridia > Christensenellales > Aristaeellaceae > Aristaeella. Next base: position 3,019 of record CAZMFY010000272.1, on the reverse strand, counting down.
ACGGGCATCGTGGACGAAATCTATCATCCCGGCTATGCCGCCAAGCGGATGGAAATCGGCGCGGTGATCGCGGCGGCACCGGAAGCCAACGTGCGCCGGGAACGGCCGGCTCCCGGGGATGTGGTGATCCTGCTGGGGGGATCCACCGGCCGGGACGGCATCGGCGGAGCCACCGGTTCCTCCAAGGCTCATAACGTGCACAGCGTGGAAACCTGCGGCGCCGAGGTACAGAAGGGGAACGCCCCGGAGGAGCGGAAGCTGCAGCGCCTGTTCCGAAATCCGAAGGCCACGCGGCTCATTAAGCGGTGCAACGATTTCGGCGCCGGCGGCGTTTCCGTGGCCATCGGAGAGCTGGCGGACGGACTGGACATTGATCTGAACGCGGTACCGAAGAAATACGAAGGCCTGGACGGCACGGAGCTGGCCATCTCAGAAAGTCAGGAACGGATGGCCGTGGTGGTGGCGGAGCCGGATCTGGAAACCTTCCTGGCCCTGGCGGAGACGGAGAACCTGCAGGCGGTGCCGGTGGCGAAGGTGAAGGCGGAGCGGCGGCTGACCATGACCTGGAACGGGAAGGCCATTGTGGATATCTCCCGGGATTTCCTGAATTCCAACGGCGCGCCAAAGCATACGGTGATGACGCCGGCTGCGTCTCAGCCGGTGCCGAAGGCGCCGGTGCTGTCCGGGAATTTCGCGGAGCATCTGAAAACCATGGCGGGACGGCTGGACGTCTGCTCCCGGCAGGGCCTCAGCGAACGGTTCGATTCCACCATCGGGGCGGGAAGCGTACAGATGCCCTTCGGCGGCGTGAATCAGCTGACCCCGGTACAGGCTATGGTGCAGAAGGTAAGCCTGGAAAAGGGACATACGGACGACTGTACCCTGATGGCCTGGGGATACGATCCCTTCCTGTCCGCGGGAAGCCCCTACCACGGCGCCTATCTGGCGGTGGTGGACAGCGTGACGAAGCTCATTGCCTCCGGGGCCTCCTTTGAGGATGTGTATCTGACCTTCCAGGAATATTTCGAAAAGCCCGGCACCGATGGACGGCGCTGGGGCAAGCCGCTGGCGGCGCTGCTGGGCGCCTTTGACGCGCAGATGAACCTGGGCATCGCGGCCATCGGCGGCAAGGATTCCATGTCCGGCTCCTTTGAAAATCTGGACGTGCCCCCCACCCTGGTCTCCTTCGCGGTGACCACCGGGAAAACCGGAGAGGTGATTTCCTCCGAACTGAAGCAGCCCGGGCATCCGGTGGTGGTTTTCGCTCCGGAAACGGACGAGCAGGGACTGCCGAAAACGGAATCCCTGCTGGCTATGTACGCAAAAGTTCATGAACTGATCCTGGAGGGGAAGATCGTTTCTTGCCGGGCGGGCGAAGCCGGCGGGCCGGCGGCCTCCGTGATGAAGATGGCCTTTGGCAACGGGCTGGGCTTTGCCTTCGCGGAAGACTCGCGGGAGGAGGAGCTGCTGACCCCCGTGTACGGTTCCCTGATCGCGGAGCTGACCGAAGAGCTCCCGGGCGCGCGGCTGCTGGGCCGGGTGCAGAGCGGGGCGGATCCCCGGCTGGCCTGGCGCGGGCAGGCGGTTTCCCTGTGGGATCTTTATCGGATCTACCGGGATACCCTGGAGGGCGTTTATCCGACCCTGAATCCGGAATGGGACGGGGAGAAACGGGCCGCGGCCGCGGTCTTCGGATCCGCTTCCGGAAAGGCGGACCGGACGGAAGCCTTCCGGTACGAGGCGGCCTCCTGGCCGGTGCCGGCGTTGAAGACCGCCAGGCCGAAGGTGCTGATTCCCGCCTTTCCCGGAACGAACTGCGAATACGACAGCGCCAGGGCGATGGCGGACGCCGGGGCGGAGCCGGAGATCTTCGTGATCCGGAACCGCTCGGCGGAGGAGATCGCCGGGAGCGCGGAAACCTTTGCCCGCAAGGTGGGCGAGAGCCAGATGATCTTTATTCCCGGCGGCTTTTCCGGCGGGGATGAGCCGGACGGCAGCGCCAAGTTTATCACGGCCTTCTTCCGGAACCCCGGGGTTAAGGAGGCGGTTACGGAGCTGCTGGAGCAGCGGGACGGGCTGATGTGCGGCATCTGCAACGGGTTCCAGGCGCTGATTAAGCTGGGCCTGGTTCCCTTCGGAAGGATTATGGATACGGACGAGCACTGCCCCACCCTGACCTTCAATACCATCGGGCGGCATCAGAGCCGTATCGTCCGGACACGTGTGGCCAGCACCCTGAGCCCCTGGCTGCGGGAGGCGGAAATGGGCGGCGTATACAGCGTGCCTATCAGCCACGGGGAGGGCCGGTTCCTGGCGGAGGAGAGCTTGATCCGGAAGCTGGCGGAAATGGGCCAGATTGCCACCCAGTACGTGGATCCGGAGGGAACGCCCTCCATGGATCTGCGCTTCAACCCCAACGGAAGCCTGTATGCCATCGAAGGCATTACCAGCCCGGACGGCCGGGTCTTCGGCAAGATGGGCCACAGCGAGCGGACGGGGAAGGATCTGTATAAAAACGTGCCCGGGAACTATGATATCGGCATGTTCCGGGCGGCGGTGAAGTATTTCAGGGGATAAAGGAGAGAAAAAATGGCGTACCTTTCTGATATTGAAATTGCCCAGCAGTGTGAGATGAAGCCCATCCAGGAAATCGCGAAGCGGGCCCATGTGGCGGAGAAATATCTGGAACCCTACGGCCGGTACAAGGCGAAGATCGACCCGGTGCTGCTGAAGGAAACGGATAAGCAGCCCGGAAAGCTGATTCTGGTGACGGCCATGACCCCCACCCCGGCGGGGGAGGGAAAAACCACCACCACCATCGGCCTGGCGGACGGTCTGGCCCGGCTGGGCAAGGATGTAACCGTGGCCCTGCGGGAGCCTTCCCTGGGACCGGTATTCGGCATCAAGGGCGGAGCCGCCGGCGGCGGCTATGCCCAGGTGGTGCCCATGGAGGATATCAACCTGCACTTCACCGGGGACTTCCACGCCATCGGCGCGGCCAACAACCTGCTGGCGGCCA
>CAZMFY010000271.1:0-3291 GCA_964565635.1 uncultured Oscillospiraceae bacterium | reverse complement strand
CAGCCGGAATATACCTTTACCGAGGGCAGGGAATGGGAATGCGAATGCCTGTGCGGCGGGGTATACGGATGGGGCCGGGGAAGCGGCAAAACCGCCGCCAAGAAGGCGGCGGCTTATGAGGTGCTGGAGAAGCTGATGGGGCGGTAGGACGCATAAGGTATCGGGCGGCAGGGAAAAAGCTCTGCCGCCTTTTCAATAAATCTCCTATTTCGCATTTTTTAATTACAATTGATTTTGCGAAATAGCCCGGGTCTAATATGGGCAAGGCGGTGCGGATCGGCTGGTCTTCAAAAAGCTGCAGGTTCTCCTGATTTGACATTGGTTGACCTCCTTGTGGGGACTGGCTAACAAAATAGATTAATGTACTTACAGATTAAACATTTATTCATTGAAGTGAGTGCTTTCTTTCTGCTTGCCATGTGCAAAATGGAAATAAAATGATAATATCAGAACAAAAAAGAAGAATATTGGAATATCCATCTTTAAATGGTTTTGCTATCATTAACTCATAAAACGAGGTGAAATCATTTGAAAACGGGCTGTATTTTTGATATTGAACGTTCTTCGACTACCGACGGACCCGGAATACGGACGGTTGTGTTTTTCAAAGGATGCAATTTCAGATGCTGGTGGTGTCATAATCCGGAAGGGTATTCTAGCGAGCCGCAATTGTTGTTTGACCCAAAGTTATGCTGCGGCTGTGGGGAGTGCCTTCACGTGTGCGGGGAGCATGCACATCAAATTGTTGATGGAGTGCATACCCTGGATTTTGCACGCTGCAGCCGGTGCTTCAGATGCGTCAAGGTGTGCCCGGCCTTGGCGCTGAAAAGAGGAGGCGAGTTCTACACCTCGGAACAGTTGGTGAAAGAAATCCTGATTGACAAAGGATATTATGACACTTCCGGAGGAGGCGTGACTTTTTCAGGCGGGGAACCGATGATGCAGGCATCGTTCCTGGAGGAGTGCCTGATGAAATGCAGGGAAGAAGGCATCTCCTGCGCAATGGAAACAAATCTCAGTTTTCCATTTGAAATGTATGAGCAAATACTTCCGTACCTGGATTGCCTGATGATGGATATCAAGACGATGGATGGGGAACTACACCGGGGTGCTGTCGGAAGCGACAATCAGACGGTGCTGAATAATTTTACGAAACTGAAAGACGAAAGGTGGAAAGAACTTCCGATTATTGTGAGAACCCCGGTTGTTCCGGGATTCAATGATTCGGAGGAAGACATCCGGCAGATTGCAGAATTTGTCAATGGACATCCGAACCTGCAATATTACGAGCTTCTGGCTTATCATCCGCTTGGAGCGGAAAAGCGGATCATGCTGGGAATGGATCCTGTTGCTTCGGAAATTCCCGGGAAGGAAAAAATGTCGGAGCTGGCCCGCGCCGCAGCAAAGATACTGCCCATAGTGAAGGTAAACGGGATTCTGCATCAATGAGGAGGACCGTATGGAAGGTAAAACGAAAAAGCTTTCACTGAGGAGAAGAATCATAAAAGACCTTGTAACAAACAAATGGGTATATGTGATGATCATCCCGGTGGTTGCTTATTTTATCATGTTCAAATATATCCCGATGGCCTGGCTGGCTATGGGTTTCTATGATTTCAAGCTTCTGAAAGGCTTTGCGGGAAGCAAATTTGTCGGGTTGAAGCATTTTATCAAATTCTTTACTTCCAGCTCCTTCAGCACGCTTTTCTGGAATACGATTATCTTCAATTTCTGGGCCATCATCTATCAGTCCATCGCTCCGATCATTCTGGCTCTGCTGGTGAACGAGGTCCGGAGAGCTAAATTACGGAAGGCCATTCAGACGATCAGCTTTCTTCCCTATTTTGTATCCACGGTGGTTATCGTTTCCATGCTGAACAATCTGCTGTCCCCCTCCACCGGGCTGCTGAATGTATTCCGAAGATCGCTGGGAATGGAGGCGGTATATTACCTGGGGCTGCCGCAGTATTTTCGGGGAGTTAACTATGTTTCCGGTGTTTGGCAGATGGTTGGGTGGAACTCTGTGGTGTATATCTCTGCCCTGACCGGTATTGACCAGCAGATTTATGAAGCTGCGATCGTGGACGGCGCAAGCCGGATGCAGCGGATGCTTCGTATTACCATCCCAAGTATTACCACCACGATTGCCATCATGATTACGCTGAACGTCGGAAATCTGATCGCAGGATGCAACGTTGAGAAAGTGCTTCTGCTGCAGAATGACCTGAACCTGAGCGTGGCTGAGCTGCTGCCTACATTCGTCTATAAGCAGGGGCTGGTGAACGGGAAATACAGCTACGCGACCGCTGTGGGGATGTTTACATCCGTGGTATCCTGCCTCCTGGTTGTGGTAGCGAACATGTTCTCCAAGAGGTTGTCCAACGTTGAAGTCGGTATTTTCTGACCGGGAAAGGAGGCGCAGGACATGTCAAAGGTTCAGACCGGGAAGAAGAAAAGGTCCAGGGACGACATTATTTTTGATGCCATAGTCCTTACAATCCTGACGATACTTGTCTTATGCTTTCTTCTTCCGTTCTTCAATATCATCTCGATGTCCATCAGCAACCAGTATGCGATTATCCGGGGAGAAGTATCCTTCTGGCCGGTGGGGCTGAACCTGGCTTCCTATGAGAAACTGATGCATACAAGCATCGTTCTGCTGAGCTATAAGAACACGATTTTTATATCCATTGTGGGATGCCTGCTGAGCCTGCTGATGACTTCTGTTGCCGCCTATCCCCTGGTGTTTTCCAATTTCGGGATCAGGAAAATCTATTCGGTTTTCATCATGTTTACGATGTGGTTCACGGGCGGCATGGTGCCTACATTCATCGTGATGAGTCAGTATGGTCTGGTGGACAATATCTGGGTACTGATCCTGAACAGTCTGATCAGCGCATATCATGTGCTTGTGCTGAAATCCTTCTATGCGTCCCTGCCGAAGGATCTGATTGAATCAGCGAAAATCGACGGCGCCAATGACTTTGTGATTCTGTTCAGAATCGTGATGCCGCTGTCGAAGGCGGCGCTGGCAACCATTGCGCTGTGGGTGCTGGTACTGCACTGGAACGACTACCTGAACGCCTTGATTTACATGAGGTCAACAGATCATTATACGCTGCAGCTGGTACTGCGGGAGCTGGTGCTTTCCTCCATGACCAACTCCATGTATGATGTGGCGAATATTGACAGTTCCGCCATTTCTGACCAGCTGAAGAACGCAGTTGTTGTGGTGGTCATGATGCCGATGATCATTATCTATCCGTTCTTCCAGCGCTATTTTGTCAAGGG
>CAZMFY010000270.1:0-3292 GCA_964565635.1 uncultured Oscillospiraceae bacterium | reverse complement strand
TGGACGCCAAGGGGCATCCTGTGGAAAACGCCAACTGCCGGGTGCATGCGGAGGTGAGCGGCTGCGGCGTGCTGCTGGGCATGGATAACGGGGACAGTACGGACCGGGATGAATATCAGACCTTCAGCAAAAGACTCTTCTCCGGGAAGCTGCTGATGATCGTCGGCGCACAGGCGGGAGGCGGCGCCATCCATGTCCGGGTCACGGGAGCGGGGCTTGAACCGGCGGAGCTCAGCCTGGAGGTGGCGGAGACGCCGGCTCATGCGGAAAAACGGACGTTCCCTGACCTGTGCAGAGAAAGAAAGGTTGAAGACGGTGCAGTGATTCGAAAGATCGAATTAACGGCGCTTTCGGAAACCGCTCTTTCACCGGAACGGCCCTCGGTGGCGGTTCGGCTCAGCATCCTGCCTGAGGAGGCCGCGGATCAGCCGATGCTGTTTCGCATGGTGAACGCCCAGGGGGTCACAGTGCCTTATGCCAGCCTCTCCAGGCAGGATGATCTGATCACCGTGACGGCCCAGGGCGACGGCGCATGCTATCTGCGGGCCGCGGCGGCCAACGGCGATTCCCATACCCGGATTCTTTCCTCCCTGGAAATCACAGCCTCCGGATTCGGCGCGCTGGGCCTGGATCCCTACGGGTTTGTGTCCGCCAGCCTGTGCGATGCCCGGATGGGCGATATCGGCGCGGGAAATGAGCAGGGGATCGCCTTTGCCCGGGGCGGGGAAAGCGCCGTAGGCTTTACCCACGTTGACTTCGGCGGTGTGGGGTCGGATGAAATCACCCTGCCGATCTTCGCGATGGATGATGACCGATATCTGCTGAAAATATGGGACGGGATGCCCGGACAGGGTGGACGGCTTATCGCGGAACTGCCCTATCAGAAAAAATGCATCTGGAATACCTATCAGGCGGAAACCTACCGCCTTCCGGAGATCCTGACCGGCGTTCACTGCATCGCGTTCTCCATGAACTGTGAAATGCATCTGAAGGGCTTTTCCTTCACCCGGCAGAGCCGCGCGACGCGGTACTGCCGGGCGGTTGACGCGGACCGTCTGTACGGGGACCGCTTCGAAAAAGATCCGGACGCGGTCCGGAATATCGGCAATAACGTGACCCTCACTTTCCTGAATATGGATTTTGAGAAGACGGGAAAAATGCGCCTGATGATCGACGGGGCGACGGCGCGGGATGTGAATCCGGTCTCGCTCCGTGTGACGGATCAGGCGGGCAAGGAAGTTGTTTCAACCTGTAATTTTATCAGATCGGATCGATGCGAACAGGAATTCCCGGTGGAGGTGGCGGAGGGCCGCTGCGCCGTTTCCTTCGTATTTCTGCCTGGCAGCAGCTTCGATTTTTACGGATTCCGGTTTGAACCGGCAGGCGCGTAAGAAGGCTGGGCAGAGAAGGCTTTTCCCGGCAGCCGGAAATACGGAAAGATGAGGCCAAGCCTTATATAAACTTTCCGGTTACGCTTTCATGGCAATGCCTGATTTCATCCGGCGTACCGCAGGCCACGATCCTTCCGCCGTCTTCGCCGCCTCCCGGCCCCATGTCGATGATGTAATCGGCGGAACGAATCACATCCAGATCATGCTCGATCACAATCACCGTGGCGCCGTGGTCAATCAGCGTCTGGAACACCTTCAGAAGGGTTTCCACATCCTTCGGATGCAGGCCGATGGTGGGCTCGTCAAACACGAAAACGGAATCATCCTGCTGCCGTCCCATTTCGGAGGCCAGCTTCAGCCGCTGGGCTTCGCCGCCGGAAAGGCCCGGGGTTTCCTCCCCCAGCGTCAGATAGCCGAGACCCAGATCCCGCAGGATTTCCAGTTTCGGCCTTACGGTATTCATATCCTTACAGAAGTCCAGGGCGGAATTGACGTCCAAATCCATCAGCTCCGGCAGGGACAGTTCCCTGCCGGCTTTATTTCTGCTGTGAATTTTTCTGGCCTGATGATGATACCGGGAACCGTGGCATTCGGGACAGGTGATATTCACGTCCGGCAGAAACTGCACATCCAGTGAAATCTGGCCGGTGCCGTCACAGGCCGGGCATCGGAGCGATCCCGTGTTATAGGAAAATTCTCCGGCCTTATATCCGTACTGCTTTGCGGATTTTGTTCTTGCGTAGATCTTCCGAAGCTCATCGTGGACGTTCGCGTAGGTCGCTACTGTGGACCGGACGTTGATTCCGATGGGGGTTGCGTCGATGAGCTTTATATGCCGGATGCCATCCGCTTCTATGGATCGGATGTGCTCCGGCATCTTTTTGCCGCTGCAGAGAGCATCCAGCGCCGGAACCAGACTTTCCAGAATCAGGGTTGTCTTGCCGGATCCTGACACGCCGGTGATCACGGTCAGCCCCGTCTTGGGAATACGGACGGAGAGCGGTTTGACCGTATGGATCTGATCCGTTTCCATGCGGATTTCGCCGCCGGCAAAAGCCTTTTCCCCTTTCCCGTGCCGCACGGGATTCTTTTTTCCGGACAGGTATCCGCCGATGACGGACGCGTCGCTGCTTTCCAGCTCCTTCACGGTTCCTTCCGCGATGACGGTGCCGCCCTTGGCACCGGCTTCCGGCCCCATTTCGATGAGCCAGTCCGATTCCTTCAGAATCTGGGTGTCATGATCCACCAGCAGCACGGAGTTCCCGTCCCGGACCAGGTCGTGCATGACCCCGTTCAGTCCGACGATATTGGCCGGATGCAGCCCGATGGAAGGCTCATCCAGAACGTACAGCACGCCGGTGGTCCTGTTGCGGACGGCCCGGGCCAGCTGCATCCGCTGCCGTTCGCCGGTGGACAGGGTGGAGGACGCTCTGTCCAGGGTCAGATAGCCAAGGCCGAGATCCATCAGCCTCGCGGCGACCTCCAGATAGGATTCGCAGATATTCTGGGCCATGGATCGCATGTCCTCCGGCAGTGAAGCGGGAACAGCCTTTACCCATTCGATGGAATCCTTCAGGGTCATCCTGCAGGCCTGGTCCAGGGAAATCCCCATGAGCCTCGGGGCCCGGGCCGCTTCGGACAGCCGCGTTCCATGGCACTCCGGGCAGACGTCTTCCTTCAGGAATTTTTCCACCCGCTTCATGCCCTTTTCATCCTTGACCTTATTCAGCGCGTTCAGCACGGTGGCCGTGGCGCTGTAATAGGTAAAATCCATCTCCCCGGCCGTTGCCGTATCCGCCTTTCTTGGCCTGTAAAAGATGTGCTTTTTCACCATGGGACCGTCATATACGATCTCTTTTTCTTTTTCCGTCAGGTCTTTGAAGGGAATGTCCGTCCGCACC
>CAZMFY010000269.1:0-3322 GCA_964565635.1 uncultured Oscillospiraceae bacterium | reverse complement strand
CCATGGAGCCCAGCTTGTGATCAGCCCCGGCCAGGGTGCAGATGATCATGGTGCTTTCCGTCTGGCCGAAGCCTTCCATGATCTGCAGCCCGGTCTGCTTCTCGATCTGCCGGTATACCTCCGCGTTCAGGGCTTCTCCGGCGCTGGAGGCGTGGGTCACGGAGCTCAGGTCGTAGTGGCTCAGGTCCTGCTTGCACAGCATCCGGTACATGGTGGGCGGCGCGCAGAAGGTCGTGATATGATATTTCGCAAACAGGGGCAGGATGTCCGCAGCATCGAACCGGTCAAAGTCATAGACAAAGATGGCCGCTTCGCACAGCCACTGGCCGTAGATCTTGCCCCATCCGGCCTTGGCCCAGCCCGTGTCGGAAATGGTGAAATGCAGCCCGTTGGGGTTCACGCAGTGCCAGTATTTGGCCGTGTGCAGGTGTCCCAGCGGATGGGTATAGCTGTGAGAGGCAATCTTGGGGTATCCCGTGGTGCCGGATGTGAAGTACATCAGCATCCGGTCCTCTCCCCCCGGGGCGTCCTCCGGCCGGTCATAGTGGGTGGAATACATTTTGTATTCCTCGTCGAAGCTCCGCCAGCCCTCCCGGGTACCGTTCACGATCATTTTCAGCTCCAGGCTGGGCGCGTTTTTCGCCGCCAGCTCCGCCTGATGCGCGGTATCCCCGTCCGCCGTGCAGATAATGGCCTTGACCCCCGCAGCGTTGAAGCGGTATTCGAAGTCATGCTCCAGCAGCTGCGCCACTGCGGGAATCGCCACGGCTCCGATCTTCTCCAGGCCCAGAATCGCGAACCAGAACTGATAGTGGCGCTTCATGACCAGCATAACCCGGTCGCCCTTCTGGATGCCCAGAGACTTAAAGTAGTTGGCGCAGCGGTTGGACGCCCGCTTCATGTCCCGGAAGGTAAAGCGATGCTCCTCCTTGGCGCTGCTCAGATGGAGCATGGCCAGCTTATTGGGCACCTCGTCCGCGATGGCGTCGATGACGTCGAAGGCAAAATTAAAATGCTCCGTGTTCTTGAAGGTGATTTTCGTGGGGGTGCCCCGCTCGTTTTTCACCACGTCGGCATAGCGGTGCCAGACCCGGGTCCGGCCCGCCTCCGCCGGGTATTCCTGCAGCATGGGGCCGGCGATAATCTTTTCCGGCGTCAGCTCGGGAATCGGCGCGCCGGTGGGGTTCAGCACGATGGCGTAGAACAGGCAGTCCTTTCCACCCGCAGCCACCATCCCGTGGGGCGTACCGCTGTCGTAGTAGATGGAATCCCCGGGGTTCAGCACGGAGATATGCTCTCCCACCTGCACCTTCAGCTGGCCCTCGATCACGATATCGCATTCCTGTCCCTCATGGGTGGTCAGCTGAATATCCGCCCGCTCCGCCTCCGGAGAATATTCCGCCTGCACATACAGCGGCTCGGCGATCCGGTTCCGGAAAGAGCTGGCCAGATTGAAATAGACCATATCATGGGCTTCCTCGATCCGCTGTCCCTCTCCCCGCCGCGTCACGGTAAAGGAATTCAGGGTCGGGCTCTTGCCTTCGATAATATCCTGCACATCCACCCGGAAGGCCAGCGCGCAGCGGTACAGGAAAGCGAAGGTCAGGTCCTTCCTTCCCATTTCACAGTCGATGTATTCCTGCTCGGAAACCCCGGTCTTCATCGCCATCTCCGCGATGGTATAATTCTCGATTTCCCGCAGCTCCCGAATCCGGTGCGCCATCTCCTGAATCTTATAATTCAGGCCCGTCGTCTGTTGCATGTCTTTCCCTCCTCCTGATTTCCTCCGGCACGGATGTTCCTTCAGGCAGCCCGCGGGGATGCCCGGAACCGTCTTCGGAGCCTTCCGCCGTTTCCCGCCGAAAAAAAAACGTCTCAAAGCGCAGCTTTGAGACGAGTATAAACTACCCGCGGTACCACTCAAATTACGGCCGAAGGCCGTCCCTTCAGGCTCCCCCGGCGCGATGGCCGTCAAGCCCTTTGCCCTGACGCGGCTTTTCGGGAAGGCTCTACTCGGTTCCGCCCCCTTCAGGGCATCTTCCTTTCTTCCTTCCAGCTCTGGAGCGACTTTTCTCCGATCCCTTCCCGCGGCTCGCACCGGCCGCCGCGTCTCTGAAGCAGGGGGTTCGTCGAACCTCTCCGTCACAGCTTTGCGGAAAGTCTACTTCAATTTGCTTCCTTTTGTCAAGATGGAAGCGAAAAAAAAATGAACCCGGGGAAGCAGACGGGAAAGCGCTGCCCCCGCTGTCCCTTCCGCACGCCTTCGGAAGGAAAGCCGGCCCGAAGAGAAAAAGAAAATCAGGCGGAGAAGGTTTTCATCCCTTTCCCGATCTGCTATAATGCTTTCCGCAGTTTTTGGCAATTTGCCGCGGAGGGCTTTGGAATGGGAAAAATCTTTTACCGGATCGCCGTACCCCTGGTGAGGCTTTTTATTCCCCGGCTGGAGGTGCGCTGGGAGGTTCCCTTTGACGGAGAGCCCTGTGTGTTTGTGGCCAATCACGAGCGGGCCGCAGGCCCGCTGGAGATGGCGGTGAATTTCCCCCTTCGCCGGGAAAGCCATATCTGGATCTATGCCGCGCCGCTGGATCGGAAAACCACGCCGGCCTACGTCCGTCAGGATCACTGGTGGAATGAGCGGGGAAAGCTGGCTCCCCTGTGGAACGCGGTCGTCCCTCCCGTGGTTTCCCTGCTGCTGCCGCCTATTCTTCGATCCGTGCCCCATGTTCCGGTCTATCACGACGGCCGGGCCGCCACGACGATGAAGGAAAGCCTGCGGCTGCTGCAAAGCGGAAAGAACCTGGTCATCTTCCCCGAGATTCCCACCGGTTTCGGAGAGCATGATACCGAAAAGATCAACGAGGGCTGGCTCATGATGCTCCAGATGTATGAAAAGAGAGCCGGAAAGCCGCTGAAAATCTGGCCGGTCCGGCTGGATCTGGCCGAAAAAAGAATGGTGATCCGTGCCCCCTTCGCCATGGACCCCGCCCTTCCCCTGCGGGATCAGATTCCCGCCCTCTCCCGGCAGGTGCTCTCCGGCATTTTTGATCCCGTGTAGTCCCCAGGCCCGGCTCCCCTTCGGAGCCGGACAGACCGCTTTCGAAGCGGGATTCCTTCCCCCCTCGGTTCCGAATAGAAAGAAGCGTACCGGGAAATCATCCCCGGTACGCCATTTTCATTGTTTCACCATCTGGCACGCGTCTCCGGACAGGAGGCGCCTTTTCTTTCCGCCCGATGCTCCACGTAGCATCCGCACATTGCGCAGGTGCCGCCATGCAGCACGTTCACCGTCTGGGCCAGGTTCGCCATGGTCACCCGGTCGCAG
>CAZMFY010000268.1:0-3343 GCA_964565635.1 uncultured Oscillospiraceae bacterium | reverse complement strand
TCATCACGTCTCCCCGGATCAGAAGATTTTCCCCCGTTCCCCGGATTGCCCTGTGAACCTGCACCAGTTCATACACGCCGCATCCTCCTCCCTTCCTCTTCGGTCCTTCCGTATACCGCCGTCCATTCCCGTTTTCTTTTCTATTCTTCCCGCAGCAGCGCCCGGATCTCCTTTTCCGAAACGGTGATATAGGCGGTTTTCTGATGGGTGTACACCACCTTGCCGGGCGCCGCGCCGGCAGGCTTTTTTACATACTTCCGACGGGTATAGTCCACGGGAACCATGGCTCCCTTTCCCCGGCTGTACCAGGCCGCCAGCATGGCGGCCTGCTTCAGCGCCTCCTGGGGGATGTCCTTCCCGCCCCGCACCACCACATGGCTTCCGGGCATATCCTTGGCATGGAGCCAGACGTCCTCCGGCCCCGCGCTCTGGGTGATCCGATCGTTCTGAACCGCGTTCTTTCCGACCAGAATCTCAAATCCGTCACGCGTCACCGTTCGAATGGGTTTGCTCTGGGGCAGGCTGCGCTGCTGGCGGCGGTTGGTGTTCTTTTTCATGTATCCCAGCCGGACCAGTTCGTCCCGGATCTCCTCCAGCTCGCTTTCCTCCGCGCATTTTTCCAGATCCAGCAGCGCCGTCTCCAGCAGCTCCATCTCCCGAAGGGTCTTCTCCTTCTGCTCCGCGGCCGCCTGTCTGGCGGAACGGGCCTTCTGATACTTTTTAAAGTACCGCTGGGCATTCTGGCTGGGGGTCAGCCTGGCATCCAGGGGAATGGTGATATCTCCCCCCGCGGGATCGTACCAGTTGGGCAGGGTCACGGACTCCGGGCCCTTCCGCAGCGCGAAAAGATTGGCGTTCAGCACCTCCCCCATGATCCGGTATTCCTCCATCCTGGCCGCTCCCGCCAGCTCTTCCTCCTGAAGGGCCAGCTTTTTTTCGCAGCGATCCAGATGGGTCTTCAGCAGCCGGACCATGGAAGCGCTTTTCTGCCGCAGCCGGTCCTGCCGGTCCCGTCCGCCGAAATAAGCCTCCAGGGCCCTGCTCAGGCTCGGATAAGGGATCTGCAGGGACAGATTGCCGCTGATAAAGGGAAAGGGCAGAACATCCGCCGGATCCCCGTTTTCGTCCGTTTCCACCCGGGGATCGGTCATATCCGGAACCCGGTGCAAAAGATCCGCCAGCCGGTCCGCGCAGGCCGACAGGGCTTCCGCCGTCTCCGGTTCCTCCATCCCCGGTCCCAGCGCCCGCAGGGACAGCTCTCTGGCCGAAGCGGCGCTGAGTCCCCGTACCGCCGCGGCCAGCCGTTTTTCGAAGGGGCGCTGGGGCAGCTTCTCCAGCCGCTGCCTCAGGGTTTCCCCCGTCAGCGTCCCGGGATCCAGCCGGTCCTGCGCCGGCGGCGGCATATAGGTCATGCCGGGCTGAATCTGACGGACCCGGCTCATGTCCAGGCTGACGTGATGGGCGGACTCCAGAATCCGCCCTTCCCCGTTCAGCAGCATCAGATTGGAATGCTTGCCCATGATCTCCAGCACCAGCCGGCGGGATTCCCGGTCCCCCAGTTCCCCGATCACGTCGATATCGATATGCAGAATCCGATCCCCGTCCACCTGGCGGATCCCGAGAATCCGCCCGCCCAGCAGCTGCTTGCGCATCAGCATGCACAGAACCGGCGGCTCCAGGGGATTGGGATATTTGATTTCCGTCAGATGAGCCCTGGCGTTGCCGGCGGAAGCGCACAGCAGCAGGCTGTGGTTGGCGTTTCCCGCCCGGATCGTCAGAATCACCGTATCCCGCTCCGGCTGGGAGATCCGGTCGATCCGTCCTCCCGCCAGAGCTCCGTTAAGCTCCCGGGCAATCAGCCCGGTCATCAGCCCGTCCATGGGCAAACCCGCTCACCTCCGCCCTTTGCGCTCCTTCCCTCGGATCATCAGAGGCTCAGGCTGTCCACGTACCTGCAGGCCGCCAGCGCCGCCACGGATCCGTCTCCCGCGGCCGTCGTCAGCTGACGGATGGCCTTAGCCCGGCAGTCCCCCGCGGCAAAAATGCCCGGGGTTCCGGTTTCGCAGTCTTCCCCGCTGTCAAAGTATCCCCAGGCGTTCAGCTTCGCCACGTCCCCGAAGGCCTCGTTCTCCGGAATCAGGCCGATGGCGACGAAGAGCCCGTCGCAGGGAATCGTTTCCCGCCGGCCGTCCCCGGTCTCCACGGTAACGCCCGTCAGGCGCACCTCTTCGTTCATCTCCAGGTCTACGATCTTCACGCCGGTGCGGGTGCTGACATTCTCCCGGGCAAAGAGCAGCTCCTGCAGCTTCTTCTCCCCGGTGAACTCGGGCAGATCCTGCAGCATCACCACTTCCCTGCACTTGCCGGAAAGCAGCATGGCTTCCTGCAGCGCGGAGTTCCCGCCCCCCGCCACGCAGACCTTCTGATCCTTAAAGAAGTCTCCGTCGCATACGGCGCAGTAGCTGACCCCCTCGCCCACCATTTCCCGCTCCCCGGGCAGTCCCAGCTCCCGGTGCTTCACGCCGGTGGCCAGGATGACGCTGCGGCCTTCCCGAATCTCTCCCTCCGCGGTATAGACTCGCTTGAAATTCCCGCAGTCCTCCACCCGGACCGCCTCCGTCAGATCCACCTCCGCCCCCTGGTCCAGAATCTGCTCCAGAAAGGCGTCGGCAAACTCATTCCCGCTCATCCGCGGGGTTCCCGGCCAGTTTTCCACCTTGGGGCTGTGGGTGATCTGGCCGCCGAAGCCGGTTTTTTCCATCACCATCACGGTTTTTCCGTTTCTCAGCGCATAGAGGGCCGCCGTCATCCCCGCGGGACCGCCGCCGATGATCACGATATCGTACATCCTGTTTCCTCCTT
The DNA here is from genome assembly GCA_964565635.1 of uncultured Oscillospiraceae bacterium. Taxonomy (GTDB): domain Bacteria; phylum Bacillota; class Clostridia; order Christensenellales; family Aristaeellaceae; genus Aristaeella. Next base: position 481 of record CAZMFY010000268.1, on the reverse strand, counting down.
TTTCCTGAAAAGGGGGGCGCATCGCGTCCCCCTGAAGGTTTTCATGATTATCCGACCTGTCTCCGGCTCATCAGCATGCCGCGGATTTCGGAAACACCCTTGTATTTTTCCACCTCATCCCCCTGCATGACCACCAGGGTCGGCGCCTGACGGACGCCGTAGCGGTTGGCCAGATCCACGTTCTCCGCTGCCATGACTTCCTTGTATACAAAGCCCTCCTTCTGCAGCAGCGCCTTCGCCAGCTTGCAGTTGGGGCAGGTTGCCGACACGAAAAGCATGGCCCGGCTGGGAGCGCTCTTCTCCGTCTTTTTCGCCGCGGGCTCCGTCCCGGCCGCCGGGGTCCCGGCCACGTCCGGATGCAGCGGGCCCTGATGGGTCAGGCGGCTGACGGAAATGTCATAGACCTTCCGGTCCTTGAACTCCTGCGCCTTGCCGTCGTTCCAGTTCTGCACGGGCCGGTAGTAGCCGGTGATGCGGCTGT
>CAZMFY010000267.1:0-3408 GCA_964565635.1 uncultured Oscillospiraceae bacterium | reverse complement strand
GCTCGCGGGACACGAGATCATTTCCGTGTGTCCGGAAGTAGCCGGCGGTTTGCCTACACCAAGGACCCCCGTCGAAATTGTAAACGGCACGGCACGGACCCGTGAAGGGAAAAATATGGATGCTGCCTTCAAAGCAGGGGCCGGCGCCTCTTTGGAGAAAGCAAAAAGGGAACAGCCGGATTTGATCATTCTGCAGTCTCGCAGTCCCAGCTGCGGCGTAAAAGAAATCTATGACGGTACGTTCAGCGGGCATCTGATTCCCGCTCAGGGTGTTTTCGCTGCGCTTGTCTGCGAAGCCGGATTTACAGTCGTTGATGTGGAAGCGTTTTTGCGGGAGGACATACAATGAAAAGTGATTGTATCAGGATTTTATCAGATGTGATCAATCGCTCAAAAAGAATTGTTTTTTTCGGCGGGGCAGGGGTTTCAACAGCCAGCGGTATTCCGGATTTCAGATCAGCAAAAGGCCTGTATTCAGAGCGGGAAGGAAACCTTTCACCGGAATTGATTATGAGCAAAAGCTTCTTCTATCTGCATACGGAACTGTTTTTCGACTTTTATCGAAAACACATGCTTTTTCCGGAAGCAATGCCAAACGCGGCACACTTATTTCTGTATGCACTTGAAAAGAAGGATAAGCTTCGCGGTATCGTTACGCAAAACGTCGATGGATTGCATAAGAAGGCAGGTAACATTCGGGTTTATGAGCTTCATGGAAATGTTCATGAGAACTACTGCATGGAGTGTTATTCCTCCTGGCCTGCGGAAAAAATCCTTCGAACAAAAGGAATACCCCGCTGCGACTGCGGCGGAGTGATTAAGCCGAATGTCGTCCTCTACGGCGAACCGCTGGAGAAGTATGTATGCATCGGCGCACGACGGGAAATCACCAATGCAGACACTTTGATCGTTGCGGGAACGTCCCTGGCCGTAGATCCGGCAGCCTCTTTTATTGATGATTTCAGAGGAAATACGCTTATTGTGATCAATCAGGAACCCACACCGGCGGATGAAAGAGCGGATATTTTGCTTCGGGAGGATGTGTCCGAAGTGTTTCAGGCTTTACTTGAGACAATGGAATAAAACGAAAAAGAGTTCGCGTGATCGGAAGGACGTTTCATTCGCATCATGCATGTTTTCTGCTAATAAGCCATCTCCCGGCAGCGAATGTAGATGACCGTCAGACATATCTGTCTTGAGCAGCTGGATGAATATGTTTTTTCGTCAAAAAAGACAGGAGAAGATTCCCCATGATTTCGCTGCCGACGATGTAGCTCCCATGATCTTCCTTTTCTACGATGATCATTTCAGCATCAGGGATGGAAGCTGCGATCGTTTCCGTCTCTGAGCGGAGAATGAGATCGTGCTCGCCAGATGTTACCAGTACAGGAATTCTGATAGAGGCCAGATCCTGGACTGAGATCTGAGGCTCTGTCAGCATGAGCGTAATAAGCGGGTCAGGGTGCTGCCGAGCGGCTGCGGAAAGCTCTTCAACAAATGAAGGAATCATTCCGGCCGGTGATAAATTTGTTCCGCTGATGGCGAGCGCTCCGAGCGTTCCGGGGTGGCGGATTTCAAGCAGAAGGCCGATAATGCCCCCATCACTGTGGCCGTAAAGAACCGGTTTGCTGAGCTTCATGGCTTTTATGAATTCATAGATATCATCCGCCATATCGTGATAATGATATTCCGGCATCGGGATATTCGCGCCGTGTCCTCTGGAATCAGGAGCATACACCTTGCAGCCCGCGGCTGTGAGCTGTATGATTTCCGTGCGAAAAATTGTATGATCCTCACCGTTGCCATGGATCAGTACAACCGGAGTGCCTTCTCCGGAAACGATATAATGCATTTTTATTCCGTTCACTTCCACGGTTTGCAGCATATCTTTATCCTGTTTCATACTTCACCGCCTTAAATCAGAATTCCGTTGCAATGGTCAATTTCATGCTGGATAATCTGGGCCCTGAATCCTTCAAAGGTTTCTGTTCGCGGTTTAAATAACTGATCCTGATACTTTACCGTTATTCGCTGATAGCGCTTTGTCCTGCGAACACCAGCCAAAGAGAGACAGCCTTCTTCCGCTTCATATTCTTCAGATGCCGATATGATCTGAGGATTAATCAGAACCCTTTGCATAGGACCGTCGCAGAAAACGATGATCCTTTTCCTTACTCCGATCATGTTGGCTGCCATACCTACGCAGCGATCAAGGTAGGAACGCAGCGTATCCTGCAGATCGACGACCGTCTGGATGTCCGCCTGTGAGGCCGGATCAGATTTGAGACCCAGAAAGAGCGGGTCATGTACAATTGGACGAATCATAATTCACGCCTCCATGATCTGTACAATTTATGGTTTATGAATATGGAAAAAACAAGCGCCGTGTTTTATCTTCGAATGCCGATCACTTTCCGAAGCGCAGTATCAATACCAGCAAAAGTGAAGGAAAGAACCTGTTCATGTTACCATGGTTTCCGGATTTCTTCAATCTTCGAAATCATGTCAGCGGACGCTGAAAAGAAAAACAGGCAACACTAATTTTATATGCTTTCTCCTCCATTTTATTGGACGAACCGTAAACAGTATGATATGCTTGCAAAGCGGAAACGGCATGAAGTCTGAAGCCGGTTGAATTGAAATCATCGGTTGATCGGGTCATGCGATATAAAATCATCTATTCCATGCGGCAGCGGATTATGAGTAATGAACGGGGGATATCAGGATGAAAAAAACATCACTGATTATGGAAGGCGGAGCCATGCGCGGCATGTTTACATGCGGCGTGATTGACGTACTCATGAAGCATGGAATTACGTTTGACGGCGCCGCGGGGATATCGGCGGGCGCCGTTTTTGGCTGCAACTTTAAATCCGGCCAAATAGGCAGGCCGATTCGTTACAATAAAAAATATTGTTCCGATTCCAGGTACTTCAGTATCCGCTCCCTGATCCAAACAGGCGATTTGTACTGCGTCGATTTTTGCTATCGGGAGCTGCCGGATAAACTGGACGTGTTTGACAGATCGGCTTTTCGAAGGAATCCTCTTCCGTTTTATATCGGGGCTACCGATGTACGGACGGGAAAGCCGGTTTATCATCTGTGCACAGACGGCGGGGAGGAAGATATGCAGTGGCTCAGGGCCTCAGCTTCTATGCCGATTGTTTCCAGACCGGTAGCCATTCAAGGCGGCCTGTTTCTTGACGGCGGAATCACTGATGCCGTGCCGTTCTCCTATATGGAAGCGCTTGGATATAACCGAAATCTCATTGTGCTGACGCAGCCGAAAGGATACAGAAAAAAGCCTGCTGTCGGGTTGGGAATCATGCGCCTTATGCTGAGAAAAACTCCGAAGCTTGCTGAGGCCATGGCGGTAAGGCACCTGATGTACAACAAACAGATGGAAGA
>CAZMFY010000266.1:0-3416 GCA_964565635.1 uncultured Oscillospiraceae bacterium | reverse complement strand
CATCCAGGGATAGGCGAAGTGCTCCATGCTCATGGAATGGGTCTCGTTAATCTCCGCCGTGGATCCGGAAAGCTCGCTCACCGGGATGGACCGCATGGCAAGGTACCCCTGGAAGGCGTGGCCCGCCTCATGGGTCAGCACGTCCACATCCGCGCTGGTGCCGTTGAAGTTGGAGAAGATGAAGGGGGCCTTGTAGGCCGGGAACCGGGTCATGTATCCCCCCATCCGCTTCCCCGGCCGGGTTTCCAGGTCAAACAGCTGCCCTTCCACCATGAAATCAAAGAATTCGCCGGTTTCCGGGCTCATCTCCCGGTACATCTTCCTGGCCTTGGCCACCAGCTCCTCCGTGGTTCCCTCCGGATCCGCGTTTCCCTCCGGGAAGAGCAGGGCCTCGTCGTAATAGTACAGATGATCCAGCCCCAGCTTTTTCCGCTGCCGCTCCCGGATCTCCGCCACCGCCGGCGTCACAATCTCCTTGATCTGCTTCCGGAAGGCCGCCGTGTCCGCCTGGGTATAGTCATAATGTCCCCGGGACAGATAGGCCATCTCCGTATAGGAGGGAAAGCCCAGGGTTTCCGCCATGCCGGCCCGCAGCTTCACCAGCTCGTCATACTGGGCATCCAGCTTCGGGCTGATCTCCTCGTACAGCTTTGCCCAGGCCAGATAGGCTTCCTTCCGCTCCGCCCGGTCCGTGCTTTCCATATGCTTCAGCAGGCCGTAGAAGTTGACGGTTTCTCCCCGGAAGACCGTCGTGGCCAGGGCACTGTCCTTCTGATAGGCCTGGCGCAGCTCTCCCTGCCGGATATGGGCCGGAATCAGCCGCTCATCCGTCAGCTTCAGCTCCGCGTCCACCTGCCGAAACAGCTGGGGGCCGAATTCCCGGATGAAGTCCTCCCGGAAGGGGCAGCCCGCCAGGGCTTCCTGCCAGGCCTTGTTCAGGGGCGTCAGCCGGGCCATCTGCTCCTGCAGCCATTTGATTTCTCCCTCGTAAAATTCGTCCCGGGTATCGATGGTGTTCCGCACCGACGCGATGGAATACAGGGTTTCCACCTGCTCCTCCACCGCCTGCAGGTCAAAGTAGGCCTTCCGGGCTTCCGCGTAGCTTCCCGCTCCCTTCATGGCCTCCGTCGCCCCTTTGATGGTTTCCGTATAAGCCTGCAGATCCGGCCGCTCATAGGGCATATCCTGGAATTTCATGGCAGTCCGCCTCCTTTAAGTTCCTTTGCCCGCTATCCTATCACATATTCCGGAAAATATCCACTGGGGAGAATTCCTTGCGCCTTCCCCGCCGAAGGGGTACAATAGGCTGAGATGAGACAAGATGCCTGGAAGAGGAGGGGCTATGATGAAACGGCGAAATCCTTGGGCCGCGGCGCTTTTCCGGATCCTCCTGGGAACGCTGCTGCTCTTTTCCGGAGCCGCCGGCCTGGCGGAGCCAGCCGGGACGGAAGTCGCGGCTTTTTATCAGTATCTGCGGGATCAGGTGGTTCCGCAGGTGGGGCTGGTCAGCGGGGAAGCCGTGCCCATGCCGCCCTATAAGCTGGCGGAAACCATGGCCTCCCGGGCCGGCGGGCTGATCAGCGCCGTGGTCTGCGATCTGGACGGGGACGGCAAAAACGAGCTGCTGACCGTCACCGGGGGGAAATCCGCCCGGAAAAACGCCTTATACGCCTGGCAGCTGAATCTGTACGGCCGTTCCCCGGAAACCGGGGAAATCTCATTTCTCAGCAGGGTAGAGGACGCCCTGTATCTGGAAACGGACACGAATTCCGGCTCCATGAGCGTGCATATCCAGGCCTCTGAAGGAACCGTTTATATCCTCTGCGATGCCAGCGTCACCAACTTTACCTCCTCCGCCTGGGATTACACGCTGCATCACATCTACCGGGTGGATGCGGATCAGATCGCGGACCTGACCGCCTTTGAATCCCAGCTTCGGGGCAATACGGGGGTATCCCTGCACCGGGCGGATGACGAATCCACCCTGCTGTGCTCCGCCTCTCTCCGCTGGGAGGAGGGCCGGATCACGGATCATACCCGTCTGGCCGACGGCCTCTCCCTTCCGGAAGGCGCGGCGGCGTATACGCCCCAGGTGCTGAATCTGGCGGATTATGCCGAATCCCGCGGGGTCGAAAAAAGCCGGGTGGATCAGCTGGTTCAGGATCTGGAAAGCGGCGTATGCCAGGTGGTGCACCTGTCGACCGCCGACGCAGGAAACGGCTGCACGGAATATGTCTATCATACCGACCTGAACTGCGTGATCACCGTCGGCGCCCGAAATGAGGACGGAGCCCTGATGTATGTTCAGATCTCGGACGCCAAGCTGTACGACCGCTCCTTTTACCTGAAGAAGATCTCCGCCTATCTTGAATCGGACATGAGCGACGCCCTGAAGAGCCTGCTGTCCTGCATGCTCCGCTCCTCCGCCCTGAATCTGACGGCGGAGGAGGCCGACTGGATCTCCGGGGCGGAGCTGATCGGCACGGAGAGATCGGACTGGGACCGGATCGTTTTTTACAACCGCAAGGAGGAAACGATCGGCGGGGTGACGCTGACCGTGGAAAAGAGCGTGAATACCGCCGGCGCCGGCGGCAACAGCAGCACCGTGCGGCTCACCCTGATCGCCGAACCCGAAGCAGCGCCTTCAGAATCTTCCGAAGCATCGGATCCCGCCCCCGTCTCCCCGCTCCCCGGGGATTCCGTCATGCCGGCGTTCCCTTCGGATCCGGCTCTGGCGGAAACGCCCGCTGCCGCTTCGGCGGAAGCGCCGGACAGGCCGGCTGCGGAAAATCCGGAGGCCGCCGCCCTTCCCCCGTCCCCTGCCTGGAGCAGCCTGACCTTTACCGAAAAAAGCTTCCCTAAAAAACAGACCCTGGCGGTCTATGCGGCTCCTTCCACGAAGGCCTGGCGTGGCGCGAACGGAAAAGCCGCCGTCAGCACCGGCGGTCCGGTGTGGGTTGCCGGAGCCGACGGGAAATGGCTGCTGGTTATGTATGAAACCAGCGGCGGCAGCGTGCGGGTCGGATATATTCAGCAGAGCAAGATCAAAGGAAAGCTGCCAGCCGCGGAGCCGCTGGCCTTTGAGAATCTCCCGTCCACCCTCTCAGCCGCGGCCGAGGTCACGGATGATCTGACCCGCGGCGCCACCGTGATCACTTCCCTGAAGGCCGGCGCGGAAGTAACCTTCCTGGCGGTGTATGAGGACTGGGCCTATATTGAAACGAAGGTGAAAAAGAAGGTAGCCAGAGGCTTCATCCCCCTGTGGGCTTTGGATTCCTCCTCTTTTCCGTCTCAGTAGGCAGCCTTTCGCAGCCCATGAAAAAACGGGAGAAGCCGCATTTCTGCGGCTGCTCCCGTTTTCTCTGTGTGCCGGGCATGGCACAATTCTAGCGGGTGAAAGTCCCGCCACGGGTATT
>CAZMFY010000265.1:0-3440 GCA_964565635.1 uncultured Oscillospiraceae bacterium | reverse complement strand
AAACAAGATTCAATTAACCCAGCTGTGTTGTAAGCAGCTTTTTCTTCAGTTCGGCTTCCATTGTATACAGCTGGCGCTCCGCTTCCATACGCTTTGTATGACCGTCAGACTGAATGCGAAGCACTTCATCAATCGTATCGATCAGCGACTGATTTGTCTGCACCAGGGTTTCCATATCGATGATCCCGCGTTCCGCTTCACGGGCTGTCTCGATGGTGCCGATTTTCAGTGCCTCCGCATTCTTCCGCAAAAGCTCATTCGTCATATCGGTAACAGCCGTTTGCGCCGCAAGCGCTTCTTTGGAATGATGAAGTCCAAGCGCAAGCACCATCTGGCTCTTCCACAGGGGAAGCGTATTGGAAAGGGTGGATTGAATCCGCTCTACCAGGAGACTGTCGTTATTCTGAAGCAGCCGAATCTGCGGAGCCATCTGCATGGATACCTGACGGGTCAGCTTCAGATCATAAAGCTTCTTTTCAAAGCGGTCGCACTGAGCCGCTAGATCGTTTGCTTTCTGAGCATCCATGGCGTCACCGCTCTGCTCTGCTTTCGCCATCATCTCTTTCAGTTCTGTTTCCCGGATTTCCCGCAGCTTCTTGTCCCCTGCGATGATATACAGTGTCAGCTGATGAAAATATTCACTGTTCTGATCGTATAACTTGTCAAACATAGAAACGTCTTTCAGCAGCTGAGCCTGATATCCCTCCAGAGAGCCGGCTATATTTTCCACTGTGGCGGATACTTCGTTGTAACGGGTTTTCATCCGTTCAACCTTATCCTCGGCCCGGGCAAACAGTTTTCTGAGTCCCTTGGGCTCTTCTGTATCCTTTTCGAACCCTTTGAGCTCGGAAACAAGATTGACGAGCATGTTGCCTACTTCGCCGGTATCCTGTGTTTTTACGGAAGCGAGCGCGTTTTCCGAGAAATCAGCGATTCTTTTCTGCGCGTCAGCACCGAAAAGCAGCACGTGCTCCGGATTTGTTATGTCAACCTTCGCAATGAAATCATCAATGGCTTTGCGTTCAGCGTCTGTAAGCTGGGAATCATCCAGCATGGGCACAGGCGCGGGATCAGGGGCGGATGTTTGCTGAATACTCTGCACAGGCTCCGAAGGGGCAGGCTCTTCAAGCGGCTTCAGTGAAAGCAGAGGCGCGGCTGTGTTCAATTCGGACATGGTAATACCCTCCTTTTTATCAGATCAATGCATGAATCGCCTCGAAAGGCATGTCGCTCAGAATCAGGATCTGCTTTGCTGGTTGGCAGAATGCGAGGGAACAGATCCGGTATTATAATCCGGAAACTCCATTACCGGAACGGACGTAGCCCGCATCTGTGCTTCCGCCGCCGTACGAGGCTCAGAAACAGGAGCGTCATTCATTACGGGTGTGTCATTATTCAGATAGCCGTCCCGCATAAGCATCTTTTCCAAAACATCAATGTCGGTGGAAATATCCATCATATTTTCTTTGTGCAAGGCATCAATCTGTTTCTGGCAGGCCGTCAGAATCATATTCAGGCCGCGGATGGAGGAATCCCTTGCGGACATCAGCTCCTGATAGGAAACACCGCTGTTCTGCATCGTCCTGTAATTTGAAAGAATCTTCAGCGTCGTCGGAAGATAATAATTCATGAATTTTCTTACCTGAGGCGCTTTAGCGGGCGCTCCCGATACGGTGCGGAAGATCTGGTCGCATTTATCGCAGATCGAATCCATTTGAGAAGAAAGCCTGGGATCCGTGATCGCAATGTTTTCCCGACGAATGGTATCAATCATCTCCTGGCCTTTGACAATAACAGCATCGGCCGCCGCGTCGCCGCTCATGGGAATCCGGGAACGTACTTCCTGGGCCTTTCGGGCTTCTTCTTCCCTGATTCTTTTGGCTTCTTTTTCAGCTTCGTTCCGGCGGCGTTCTTCGTCTTCTTTGTTGTGGGTAGTTGTGTCTAACCCTGAGCCCATAATGGATGTAATCTTTCCAATGCCAAGACCAACCAGGACGCCCAAAATGATTCCGCCCAGGGAAAAGCCAGTGAGGGAGGAAAGCAGCAAGGCCGTCACTGCAAATCCGATACCTCCGGATTTGGGGTTGCTGTTGGGATTTTTTTGCCTGGCCAAAGTTTGTTTCCTCCTTTCCGATCAATGACGTTATGATATCACACAAACGTTGGATTGAAAAGGGCAAAAAGGAAAAACAGAAAAGCGTATTTAGCGGAAAAAAGAAAAATAGGGACGAATCTGATGATTCGTCCCTGAGAAAGAAACTGAATTATTTGATTTCCACGGTCGCACCAACAGCCTTGAACTGCTCGGCGATCTTTTCCGCTTCTTCCTTGGAAACGCCTTCCTTGATGGTCTTCGGAGCAGATTCCACGATTTCCTTGGCTTCCTTCAGGCCGAGGCCGGAAACAACTTCGCGAACGACCTTGATAACCTTGATCTTCTCGCTGCCGGCTCCCTTCAGCACGACATCGAACTCGGTCTTCTCTTCTTCAGCAGCAGCGGCGGCAGGCGCAGCGCCACCGGCGACGGCGATCGCACCGGTAACACCGAACTTTTCTTTCAGTTCATCCACCAGTTCTTTCACCTGAAGCAGGGTCATACCCTCAATCGCTTCAATAATTTCCTGATTCGTCATAATTGATTTCCTCCATTAAATCGTTGGTTAAGATGCAAAACATTGCCTGTCAGGCAGCACCATGTCAGGCGGCTTCTTTCTTCTCGGCGATTTCGTCCAGCACAGCGACCAGCGCGGAAACGGGAGACACCAGGCAGCCGACCAGCGTGCCAAGCAGTTCGTCGCGGCTCGGCGTCGCAGCCAGGGCCTTGATTCCAGCCACATCCGTGAACTCGGTTCCGGTCAGACCGCCTTTGATCTCAAGAGAGGTCAGCTTGTTCTTTTCAATGAAAGAACTGACGATCTTCGGGGCAGCTGTCACATCATCCGTACCGAATACGAAAGCATTGGGGCCCTCCAGCAGCGCATCGAGACCTTCGATGTTCAGTTCCTTCAGGGCACGTCCAACCAGCCGGTTCTTCAGCACGCAGTAATGCACATTGCTTTCGCGGCACTGCTTCCGCAGCTCCGTCACCTGCTCTACGGTCAGACCGTTATAGGAACAGACAACCACGGATTCGGCGCTCTTGAACTTTTCAATGATATCCGCCACAACCTGCTTTTTGATTTCCAGATTCTTGCTCATGCAAACACACCTCCGATCCGGTTCGGAATAAGAAAAACCTTGCGAACAGGCGCAAGGTTCATATGATTTCATATGATAACTCGCACCTCGGCAGGCGGGCCAAACCCTTTAAACCAATCAGGTACCGGCTGTCTACGGCAATGGTTTCCTCAAAAACCTCGGATACATTATCATAAGATCCACCAAATGTCAAGAAAAGAATTCATCCCCGATTTGATTGCCTTCTGAAAATGCAAAACCGG